>NZ_JBPXLK010000017.1:0-126231 GCF_051843015.1 Nocardia sp. JW2 | reverse complement strand
CCGATTGCGCACCACCCAACGGGATGACACCGCCTGCGGCCGAAACCGATTGCGCACCACCCAACGGGATGACACCGACTGAGGCAGAGGTTGATCGGGCATTCGCGCTGGGTTCGGCTTCGGTGTTGTCGCGGACGATGTAGGCGACGAGCTGGTCGGGCTTGCCGTCGTCCGAGCGGACGACGACCACCGCGCGGCGAACGCCGGGGACCGTGGTGAGGGCGGCTTCGATCTCGGCGGGTTCGATGCGCAGGCCACGCAGTTTCACCTGGAAATCGGTGCGGCCCAGGTAGTGCAGGGCGGGGCCGGTGGCCGTGGTGCGCCAGGTGACCAGGTCACCGGTGCGGTAGAGGCGCTCGCCGGTGCCGAACGGGTTCGCGACGAAACGCTCGGCGGTGAGGTCGGCGCGGCTGTGGTAGCCGTCGGCGAGCTGGGCACCGGCCACGTACAGTTCGCCGGGCACACCGGCCGGGACCGGGTGCAGGCGTGAATCGAGCACGTACACCGAGGTTTCGGCGACTGGGGAACCGATGGGCACGGTCGCACCCTGATCGTCGGCGAACCGGTGGGTGGTCACCTGGATGGCGGTTTCGGTCGGCCCGTACAGGTTCACCACCGTGGCACCGGTGCGTTCGCGGACGGTGCGTGCCAGTTCGGTGGTGAGCGCCTCACCACCGGCGAACACCAGCCGCAGCGACTGCTGCCCATCGGTGACATGGCTGCCCCGATCGGCCGGTCCGGAAACCGTCGAGCGCGAGCGGGCTGCCCGTTCGCCTGCCGATCCGGCCGTTTCCGCCATCACAGCTGTCAGCACCGACGGCACGTACTGCACCACGCTCACCCGGTGCCGGGCCGTTGCGGCGGCCAGGTACGCCGGATCGCGATGACCGTCGGGCGAGGCAAGTACCAGTCGGGCACCGACTTGCAAGGGCCACAACAGTTCCCACACCGAGGCGTCGAAGGTGAACGGCGTCTTCTGCAGCACCACATCATCGGCACCGAGCGGATAGGCGCTCTGCAACCACCGCAGCTGGTTGACCACCGCACGGTGCGGAACCGCCACACCCTTGGGCCGACCGGTCGAGCCGGAGGTGAACAGCACATAGGCGAGGTTCTCGGGACGCAGTGGGGCACAGCGCTCTTCGTCGGTGACCGGATCGCCCGACAGTGCCGACAGATCGAGGGTGTCCACCTCGACCACCGAATCACCCACGCCGAAACCACTTCCGGCGACGGTGAGCACACACACCGGTGCCGTCTGAGCGAGCACAGACGCGGTTCGGTCAGCTGGATGATCCGGGTCCACGGGCACATACGCCGCCCCGGCCGCCAGCACGGCATGCACGGCGACCAGTTGATCGACACCACGCCGCATCGCCACCGCCACCAGCGAACCCGGCCCCGCACCGAGCCCGATGAGATGCCGGGCCAGCCGAGCAACCCTCGCACCGAACTCGGCATACGTGAGCCGCACCGACACCGGACCGCTCACCGCTACCGCGTTGTCGGTTCCAGCACTGCCGTACTCTGCCCCACCTCGCTCGACGTGGCGGAAGGCCGAAGTCTCCACACCGCCCACCCGGCTGGGCCCGGCATCGGAAACATTCGGTGTCGCAGTGCGATTCACACTGCGGGGCCCGACGGGCTGCTCATCGAGGGCCACCGCTGTCTCCGCATGATCCGCACCACGTGCTACTCCCACTGGCTCGGTATCGACGATGACAGCTGTCGCGCCGGGACAGGCGGCGACCCGGTCTGCGAACAGCGATGCCAGGGTGGCGGTAGCGGCGGGCGCGGGGGTGGCATGGCCGGTGGCGGCGTGGTTGCCGAAATTCGTTACCAGGGCTGAAGCAGCATCGGAATCCGCCAGGGCGGCAGGGTCGGCCGCGGCCGGGCCCGACGCGGCAGGGGCGGTCGACTGCGTGACCAGGGGCGAACCGGTCGCAGCAGCCCAGTTCCCGGTGGCGAGCAGTTGCATGCGTTCCGCGTCGTCGAGGAGGTCGATGTCGCCGACCGGGCGCGTAGGGTCCGTCAGTGCGCTGGTGAGAGCACGACGCAGGCGGGTGGCGAAACCGGCGACGGTTGCCGCGTCGAACAGATCGGTGGCGTAGAGGAAAGCACCGGAAAGTCCTGTG
Organism: Nocardia sp. JW2; assembly: GCF_051843015.1. NCBI lineage: Bacteria > Bacillati > Actinomycetota > Actinomycetes > Mycobacteriales > Nocardiaceae > Nocardia > Nocardia sp. JW2. The sequence goes on along the minus strand of NZ_JBPXLK010000017.1, from coordinate 124,096 downwards.
GGAGCGCCGTTCTCGTCGCGGTGTTCGGTGAGGGTGAGTTCCAGGTCGAACTTGGCGACCGTGGTCGGCAGGTCGACGCCACCGACCGTCAGACCGGGCAGGACGAGTTCGCGCGCGGTGTCCTCGTTCAGCGACAGCATCACCTGGAACAGCGGGTTGCGGGCCGTGGAACGCACCGGGTCGAGCGCTTCGACCAGCCGTTCGAACGGCACATCGGCGTGCCCGAACGCCGCCAGATCGGTGTCCCGGACCCGCGCGACCACCTCGGCGAACGGCGTCGCGGGCGTCACCTCGGTGCGCAGCACCAGGGTGTTGACGAACATGCCGACCAGGTCATCGAGTGCGCGGTGCCCACGTCCCGACACCGGTGTACCGATGGCGATATCGGTGGTCGCCGACAAGCGCGCCAACAACACGGCGAATACCGCGTGCACGGCCATGAACACCGTCACCCCGTGCGCCCGTGCGAATTCGGCCAGCGCACGGTGCGTTTCGGCCTCGAACTCGACCGTGTGCACCGCTCCTCTGCGCGAGGCGACCGCAGGCCGCGGCCGGTCGGCAGGCAACTCCAACTGCTCCGGAAGCCCGTCCAGCGTCTTACGCCAGAACGAGAGCTGCTGGGCAGCCACCGATCCGGGGTCGGCGGCGGTGCCGAGTACCGCATGCTGCCACACCGCGTAATCGGCGTACTGCACGCTCAGCGGCTCCCACGCGGGAGCCTCCCCCACAGCCCGCGCCCCGTACGCGGCGAGCACATCGCGGATCAACGGGCCGAACGAAAATCCGTCCGCCGCAATGTGATGCAGCACGATGACCAGCACATACTCCGCTGCACCGTCAACCGACACAGCAGCTTCCCGTGCTTCTCCGGGGATCTGACCGACACCGGCCGATGCGTCTCCGCCGAACTGCTCCTGCGCAGTCAGCAACGCCTGCGCGGTGAACTCCACCGTGCCGCCCTGCGCCGCACCAGACCTCACGCCGTCGTCGATGGGCGCGTCCCCGTCGAGCATCGTAGGCACGCCCGTCGATACACCCGTACCTTGCAGTGCCGCAACGGTACTCGTGGGATCGACAAGCAGCGGTTCCTCGCCGGAGCGCGCTGACGTATCGATCGGACCGTGCCCGGTGGTCGGTGCTTCCCCGGTGTCGCGCACGCGGAACAGGGCAATGCGGAGGGGTGCGTCGGTGGTGAGGTCGAAGCCGGTCGTGGCGAAGGTGCGGATCGCGTCTGGAAGGTCGTCGGTGGGGAGGACCTCGGGGTGGATGTCGGGCAGAAGGCCGGGGACGGGGAGGATTTCGGCGATCGCGTGGCCGTCGCGTTCGGGGTAGCGGGTGCGCAGGACCTCGTGGCGGTCGAGGACGTCGACGAGGGCTGCGCGGAGGGCGGGCACGTCGAGGTCGCCGGTGAGACGCACAGCCATCGGGATGTTGTCGGCGGAGGAACCGGGGTCGAAGCGGTTCAGGAACCACATGCGCTGCTGGGCCGGGGACAGCGGCAGTGGGTCGGGGCGCGCGCCCGCGACAAGGGCCGGGCCGGCGCCGGTGCCGCGCAGGCGGTCGGCGGCGTCGGCCAGGGCGCGGACCGAGGCGGTGTCGAACAGTTGCCGCACCGGGATGCGGATATCGAGGTCGGTGCCGATGCGGGCCATCACGCGGGTGGCGAGCAGCGAGTTGCCGCCGAGCTCGAAGAAGTCGTCGTCGCGACCGACCTGTTCCAGGCCGAGGACCTCGGCGAACGCGTCCGCGACCACCTGTTCGGCACGGGTGACGGGCGCGCGGTAGACGGCGGCCTCGAACACGGGAGCGGGCAGCGCCGAACGATCCAGCTTGCCGACGGGAGTCAGCGGCACCCCGTCCAGAGTCATGATGGTGGCTGGCACCATGTGCGCGGGCAGGTGCGCGGCGGAATGCGCGAGCAACTCCGAGGTGTCGACGGCGGCCTCGGGGACCGGCACCACATAGGAGACCAGCAGGGTCGCGCCAGCCTCGGTGCGGTGCCCGATCGTGACGGCGAAACGCACCGTCGGATGCTTGGCGAGGACCGCGTCGATCTCACCGAGTTCGATCCGGAACCCACGCACCTTCACCTGGAAATCGTTGCGCCCCAGGTATTCCAGATCATAGGAATCACCGCGACACACCCAGCGGACGGTGTCACCGGTGCGGTACATCCGCTCCCCCGGCGCGCCGTACGGGTTGGTGACGAACCGGCTGGCGGTCAACGCGGGCCGGCGATGGTAGCCGCGCGCCAACTGCGCGCCCGCGATGTAGAGCTCACCGACGACACCGGCAGGCACCGGGCGCAACCGCTCGTCGAGGACGAATTCGGTGGTCCCCTCCACGGGCCCGCCGAGGGTGATCGGTGTGGTGGCGCCGAGTGGTTCGCTGATATTGGTGACGATCGTGGTTTCGGTCGGCCCGTACCCGTTGCGGAACACCAGCCCGGGGATCGCCGCCGTCCACCGTGCCACCAGCTCCGCCGGACACGCCTCGCCACCCACCACGACGACCCGCAGATCGTCGAGCCCCACCGGATCGACCGTCGCGAGCGCCGACGGCGTGATGACCACATGGGTCACCCGCTCGACCCGCAACAGTTCACCCAGCTCCGCCCCACCGAACACCCCGTTCGGCGCGACGACCATGGTCGCCCCCGCGCTGACGGTGAGCAGCAGCTCGGCCACCGAGATGTCGAACGACGGCGACGCCACGTGCAGGACCCGTGCGTCCGCCGCAGCCCGATATCGTCCCGCCTGCACCGGCAGGTAGGCGGCGACAGCCGCGTGCGGAACCACTACGCCCTTGGGCAGACCGGTGGTGCCGGAGGTGTAGATGACATAGGCCGGGTCGAGCGGATGCGGCCTGCGAGCATCACCCGACGCTCCGAGCCCGTCGATGGCAATGTCAGCGGCGCCGAATCCACCGGCGGCTTTCCCGGCTTCGGCCGAATGCGGGTCCGTAGCATCGCTGTTGCCCAGGGCATCAGGCGCGAAGGTCGCAGCCGCGACATCTGCTCGGTCAACCGCCGACGAATCACCTTCATCCGCATCTGGTTTCGCACCTGACAGAGGACGGTAGGACAGGCCGTGTCCGAGGCTGACCCGGCCACCATCGCCCTCGGCAAGCCTCGGCGCGGCGACATCGGGACCGTCGTGCGTGTCCGTGTGCACGGCGTCGAGGTCGATAACCAGCCAGTCCACGGCAGCGGGCAGGTCGGCGCGGAGCTCCTCGGTGGTGATGCCCGCGGCGGCGCCGGAGTCGGCGAGCATGTGGGTGATGCGGTCGGCCGGGTAGTTCGGGTCGACCGGGAGGAAGCCGGCGCCCGACTTGATGACGGCCCACACGGCGGTCACCGACGCTGCCGAGCGCGGAATGCTCACGGCGACAACATCACCCGGCCCGACACCGTTGCCGGTCAGCCGGGTGGCCATGCGGGTGGAGGCGGCGTCGAGTTCGCCGTAGGTGAGAGTGCGGTCACCGTCGCGGATGGCGACGGCGGCCGGGTCGGCGGCGGCACGGGCCAGCACTTCGGGCAACAGGGGTGCGGGCTCGGCGACACCGCCGCTGCGGGTGGTGAGTTCGGCGAGTTCGGTATCGATCAGCAGCGGCAGATCTGCTACCGAGGTATGCGGTGCGGCGGCGATCGCAGCGAGCAGACCGGTGAACCGGCGCACCATCGCAGTGACCGTCGACGCGTCGAACAGATCTGTGGCGTAGGAGAATTCACCGGACAGACCATCGGCCGCGGCGTCGCGCAATGTCACCGACAGGTCGAACTTCTCGATGTCGTAGGGCAGGTCGACCGCGCTTGCCCGCAGGCCGGGCAGTTCGAAAGTGGTCACCGGTAGGTTCTGCAGCGACAACGCCACCTGGAACAGGGGGTGCCGACCGGCCGAACGAGCGGGCGCCAGCACTTCGACGAGCCGCTCGAAGGGCAGGGTGGTGTGCTCGAAGGCGGCCAGGTCGGCGGCCCGGACGCGGCCGAGCAGGTCGGCGAACGGTTCCGCGGCGCGCACCTGGGTGCGCAGCACCGCGGTGTTGACGAACATGCCGATCACGTCGTCGAGTTCGGCCGCACCGCGCCCGGCGACCGGGCTGCCGATCGCCACATCCGCATTGCCCGACAGGCGGGCGATGAGCACCGACAGCGCGGCGTGCAGCACCATGAACAGCGTCGCACCACGTTCGGCGGCAACAGAATTCAGTGCCGTGACCAACTCGGCGTCCAGGCTGAACTCGACCCGCCGCCCACGCATCGAGGCGGTCGCCGGGCGCGGCCGATCCGTCGGCAACCCCGACTCGTCCGGCAGACCGGCCAGCGCCGCCCGCCAGAACGCGATCTCGCGCGCCGCCTGCGAAGCGGGATCGTCCTCTTCGCCGAGCACGGCCCGCTGCCACAGCGTGTAATCGGCGTACTGCACCGCCAGCGGTTCCCACGCAGGCGCCGCCCCGCCGGTCCGCGCGTGATACGCGGCCATCGTGTCCCGCACGAGCGGTCCCGCCGACCATCCGTCGGCCGCGATGTGGTGCACCACGAGCACCAGCACGTGATCCCCGTCGACCTCGAACAACCGCACCCGCACCGGCGGCGCCACGGTCACATCGAAACCGCGCAGGATCTCCCCGGCGATGACTTCCCGCAGTTCGTCCGCCGCAACAACGAGCGGATCCAACAGCGCCGCACCAACGCCTTCGCCACCGACAGCACCACCCCTGTCCCCGGCGACGAGCAGCTGGTAAGCCTCGGCGGGGTCGAGCACAACCTGCGTCCCGACCCCGTCCACCTCGGGGTAGACGGTCCGCAGCACTTCGTGGCGGGCGATCAGGTCGCGGACAGCCGCACGCAAGGCCGCATGGTCGAGTGCACCGGAGAGGCGGACCGCGATCGGGATGTTGTAGGCGCCGGTGGCCGGGTCGAAGCGGTTCAGGAACCACATGCGTTGTTGCGCGGGCGACAGGGGCACAACGGTGGGGCGGGGGCCCGCGACGAGAGCCGGCCTCTCGTCGGCAGAGCCCGCATCGATCAACAACGCGAGAACCGCGACAGTGGGACTGTCGAAGAAGTCCCGAACATCCACGCGCACACCGAAGTTCGCGTGCAGGCGCGCGATGGCACGGGTGACGATCAGCGAGTTGCCACCGAGCCGGAAGAAATCGTCGTCCAGGCCGACGGTCTCCACATCGAGCAGTTCGGCGAACAGTCCCGCCACCGCCCGCTCGGTCGCGGTCACAGGCGCACGGAACTCGGCCGCGGCCACACGGACGTCGGGCTCGGGCAATGCTTTCCGGTCCAGCTTGCCGCTCGCATTGATCGGCATCGCGGGCAACCACACCAGCAGCGAGGGCACCATGTATTCCGGCATCGACGCCTTCGCATGCGCCACCAGCTCGGCCTCGTCGAGCGGCTCCCCGTCGACACTCACCACATACCCGACCAGCGCCTCACCGGCCGCGTGCCGGTGCAGCACCACCGCGGCATTGCCGACACGCGGATGCGCCGCGAGCACAGCCTCGATCTCACCGAGTTCGATCCGCAACCCACGCAGCTTCACCTGGAAGTCGGTGCGCCCCAGGTATTCCAGCTCGGCACCGCCTGGCAGCTGCCGCACGAGGTCACCCGTGCGATACATGCGTTCACCGGGCTCGCCGTAGGGATTGGCGACGAACCGGTCGGCAGTCAGGCCGGGCCGAGCCACATAGCCGCGCGCCAGCTGCACACCGGACAGATACAGCTCGCCGACCACCCCGGCGGGCACCTGGTCGAGGTTCTCGTCGAGCACGAGCAACCCGGTGTCGTCGGCGGGTCCACCGATCGGCACCGACACCTCGTCGGCCTCGGTCACCTCGTGCGCGGTGACGTCGACCGCCGCCTCGGTGGGCCCGTACAGGTTGTGCAGGGCCGTCGCGGAGAGCTTGCGCAGGCGCGCGGCGGTCGCGGCGGGCAATGCCTCACCGGAGGCGAACACCATCCGCAACGACGACAGATCCGCGACCGTCGCGGCCTCGGCGAGCTCACCGACGAAGGCGGCCAGCATGGACGGCACGAAGTGGGTCACCGTCACACGGTGCCGGGCGATCAGGTCGGCCAGGTAGGCGGGATCACCGTGCCTGCCCGGTTCGGCGACCACCAGCCGGGCACCGATCTGCAAGGGCCAGAACAGTTCCCACACCGACACGTCGAAGGTGTACGGGGTCTTCTGCAACACCACGTCGTCTTCGGTCATCGCATAGCTGCGCTGACGCCAGTCCAGGTTCGCCACGATCGCACCGTGGGTCACCGCGACACCCTTGGGCCGACCGGTCGACCCGGAGGTGAAGATGACATACGCCGTGTTTCCGGCCTGCGCATGCACCGCGAGCTCGGCCGGTACCGCGGACCAGTCGATGTCGTCGGTGCGCAACACCGCTGCCCCACCCAGGTCCGGTTCGTCGCACACCCGCGTCACCACCACAACGGGCCGTGCCACCTCCAGCACGTAGTGCAACCGGTCCACCGGATGATCCGGGTCCAGCGGCACGTACGCCCCACCCGCCCGCACGATCGCGTGCACGGCGACGATCAACTCGACACTGCGCCGCATCGCCAACCCGACCAGCGACTCCGGGCCGACACCGAGCCCGGCCAACCGACCTGCCAGCACTCGGACCCTGGCATCGAATTCGGCATAGGTCAGCGTCTGGTCACCGAACTGCACCGCCACCCGGTCCGGAGTGCGCGCCAGCTGCTCGGCGAACCGGTCGACCAGTGTCGCCCCGACGGCGGGCGTCTCGATCCCGAGTACGGTCATCGCATCGGCGGCCAACGTGTTCAGCAACCGACCGAAGGTGCCCTCGGCCGCGTCGACAACCCCCGGGAACAGCTCGGCGAGCACGACCTGGACGAGCGTCTCGGGATCGAGTGCCCCGCCGGTGAGCTCCCCCATCAGTGTGAGCTGGGCATCCAGCTCCGCGTAGGACACCGAGGTGCCGTCGAAACCGACGGCGGTCCGTGCCGGTTCCATCGCCGCGACCGTCGCCACCAGCGCCGCCAGCTGATCGATCTGCGCGCACGCCGGAGTGGGGTTGGTCATCGCAACACTGCCTTCCATCTACCGGCCGCGGGTAACGCCACGCAGCCGCGAAAAACTCTCGGAACTCCCCCGGCTCGCACCGGGTCGGGGATCGGCGCGCGGACGGCCAACCCCGGGCACCCTGCCCGAAATCCGCCCGCTCACACCGGAATTCAGTGCGATCGGCTATGACACGATCGCGACATTCCAGCTCGTCGCCACACAACCAGCAATGACTCGGTTATCTCCCGACCTCCATCGTCAACCCCGACACCCGACACACGCGCCCGTAGACGACTGAAGCGTATTCGTTTCGATAATAAACCGGACCAGATTCCGTCAAAATCTCGTACTCGGGAGTAATTCACCAGAATGCGACGGCGCCGGGCAACCCGGCCGCACACGCCGAACCGGCAGCCGACCGCCCGGTGTACCCACGGGCTACGTCACTGCTGCCGCCACAGATTCGTACTGTGTCAGGACACACTAGGTGAGCCAACGTTGCATCACCGTTGCATCCGAGTGATTCACGCCACTACACCCCGAACACGACGAAGCCCCCCGCCATCGTGCTCGGCGGGGGGCTTACGCGGTGCCTGAAAGTTACTCGGCGGAGGCGTCCTCGGTGTCGGCCGGCTCGGCGGGCGCGGCGGCCTCGTCCTCGACCGGGACCAGCGAGATCTTGCCGCGGTTGTCGATATCGGCGATCTCCACGCGCAGCTTGTCGCCGACGTTGACCACGTCCTCGACCTTGGCCACGCGCTTGCCGTTGCCCAGCTTGGAGATGTGCACCAGACCGTCGCGGCCCGGCAGCAGCGAGACGAACGCGCCGAAGGCGGTGGTCTTGACGACCGTGCCGAGGAAGCGCTCGCCCACCTTGGGCAGCTGCGGGTTGGCGATGGCGTTGATCATGTCGATCGCGGCCTGGGCCGACGGCCCGTCGGTCGCACCGACGAACACGGTGCCGTCATCCTCGATGGAGATGTTGGCGCCGGTTTCCTCGGTGATCTGGTTGATCATCTTGCCCTTGGGGCCGATGACCTCACCGATCTTGTCGACCGGGATCTTGATCGCGGTGACACGCGGGGCGTACGGGCTCATCTCGTCCGGGGTGGCGATGGCCTCGGCCATCACGTCCAGGATGGTGGTGCGGGCGTCGTGCGCCTGGTTCAGCGCACCGGCCAGCACCTGCGAGGGGATGCCGTCGAGCTTGGTGTCGAGCTGCAGGGCGGTGACGAAGTCACGGGTACCGGCGACCTTGAAGTCCATGTCGCCGAAGGCATCCTCGGCGCCGAGGATGTCGGTGAGCGCCACGTAGCGGACCTCGTCGACACCCTGGTCGTTGGTGATGGTGTCCGACACCAGGCCCATGGCGATACCCGCGACCGGCGCCTTCAGCGGCACACCGGCGTTGAGCAGCGACAGGGTCGAGGCACACACCGAACCCATCGAGGTGGAGCCGTTGGAGCCCAGCGCCTCCGAGACCTGACGGATGGCGTAGGGGAACTCCTCCTGCGAGGGCAGCACCGGCATCAGCGCGCGCTCGGCCAGGGCGCCGTGGCCGATCTCGCGACGCTTCGGCGAACCGACGCGACCGGTCTCACCGGTGGAGAACGGCGGGAAGTTGTAGTGGTGCATGTAGCGCTTGGAGGTCTCCGGGCCGAGCGAGTCGACCTGCTGAGCCATCTTCACCATGTCGAGGGTGGTGACGCCCATGATCTGGGTCTCGCCACGCTCGAACAGCGCCGAACCGTGGGCGCGCGGGATCACGTCGACCTCGGCGGACAGCTCACGGATGTCGGCCAGGCCGCGACCGTCGATGCGGAAGCCGTCGGTCAGGATGCGCTGGCGGACCAGCTTCTTGGTGACCGAGCGGAACGCGGCACCCAGTTCCTTCTCACGACCGGCGAAGTCCTCACCGAGACGCGACAGCACCTCGACCTTGATCTCATCGATCTTGGCTTCGCGGGCCTGCTTGTCGGCGATGCTCAGCGCCTGGTTCAGCTCGACCTTCGAGGTGCCCTCGACAGCCTCGAACACATCGGGGCCGTACGGCGGGAAGAGCGGGAACTCCTGGGTGGGCTTGGCGGCCAGCGCGGCCAGGTCGGCCTGGGCGCGGACCAGGCGCGCGATGAACGGCTTGGCAGCTTCCAGACCCTCGGCGACCACGGCCTCGGTCGGCGCCTGGGCACCGTCGGCGATCAGGTCGATCACCTTGTCGGTGGCCTCGGCCTCGACCATCATGATGGCGACGTCACCGGTGTCGGTGACGCGGCCCGCGACGACCATGTCGAACACGGCGCCCTCGAGCTGCTCGACGGTCGGGAACGCCACCCACTGGCCGCTGATCAGGGCCACGCGCACGCCACCGATCGGACCCGAGAACGGGATGCCCGACAGCTGGGTGGACGCCGAGGCGCCGTTGATGGCCAGCACGTCGTAGAGATCCTGGGGGTCGAGGCTCAGCACGGTGACCACGACCTGGATCTCGTTGCGCAGACCGTCGATGAAGGTCGGGCGCAGCGGACGGTCGATCAGGCGGCAGGTCAGGATCGCGTCGGTGGAGGGACGACCCTCGCGACGGAAGAACGAGCCGGGGATGCGGCCCGCGGCGTACATGCGCTCTTCGACGTCGACCGTCAGCGGGAAGAAGTCGAACTGGTCCTTGGGGTGCTTACCGGCGGTGGTCGCCGACAGCAGCATGGTCTCGTCGTCCAGGTAGGCGACGACGGAGCCGGCGGCCTGCTTGGCCAGACGGCCGGTCTCGAAGCGGATGGTGCGGGTGCCGAAGCTACCGTTGTCGATCAGCGCGACCGATTCGAAAACACCGGGCTCTACCTCGACCGCAGTCGATGCACGTTCAGTTGTCTGCGTCATATTTCTCTCTCGACCTCTCGTCTCGCCGATTCGCGCGGCCGATGCCAGGCGTACTCGCCTGATGGGCGCGAACCAGCTTTTCGTCAGCCGTACCGGACACGGACACGCGACAACCCTCCTGGCTGTCACGCGCAGCACCCGGCCGTATCCCCTTGGAAGCGGCGACGCGGTGGCGGTCATCGATCGAAGCCCGACGGCGGTAGAACATCGCCTGCCGAAAGGCCACTACCGAAGACCGACGCCACGTGGACGGATGCACACGGCTGTCACATGTTGTAGTGCACCCGGAAACCCCATGGTCTCCGAATACACGAATAGCCAACAGAAAGAAGTGTACTTCTTCCTGTTGGCTACTCGCCGACCGCCTCAGCGTGGAGGCGTGTCGTAGCAGATCAGCGGCGCAGGCCGAGACGCTCGATGAGCGAACGGTAGCGGTTGATGTCCTTGGCCTGCAGGTACTTCGACAGGCGACGACGACGACCGATCAGGGCCAGCAGGCCGTGGCGGGTGTGGTGATCGTGCTTGTGCTGCTTGAGGTGCTCGGTCAGGTCCGAGATCCGCTTCGACAGCAGCGCGATCTGCGCCTCCGGCGAACCGGTGTCCTTCTCGTGCAGGCCGTACTCGGCCAGGATGGCCGACTTCTGCTCAGTGGTCAGCGCCATGTGGCTCGACTCCTATTTTTCAGTTCCGCGCTCGAATGTCCGGTCACCCGGGATGGGCGCCACCGCGGACCGCAGCAAACCCGAGGAGCCACCTTACACCGCCGCTGGTGAGCGGCTGAATCCGCCTCAGACCTCGGCGGCGGTGAGCACCTTGCGGGCGGCCTCGACGTCGCGGCCCATGGCCTCGACCAGCTCGTCGACGGACTCGAACTTGCGCATCCCGCGCAGCTGTTCGACGAAGTCGACCGCCACGTGCTGGCCGTACAGATCGGCCTCACCGTCGAGGACATAGGCCTCGACCGTGCGCGAGCGTCCGGAGAAGGTGGGGTTGGTGCCCACCGAGATCGCCGCCATCGCCCGCTCGCCCGCCTCGACCGTGCCGATCGTCGGACCGGCGCCGAGCACGGTGAACCAGCCCGCGTACACGCCGTCGGCGGGGATCGCGGCGTGCATCGGCGGGGCGACGTTGGCGGTCGGGAAACCGAGTCCACGTCCACGACCGTCGCCGTGCACGACCACGCCCTCCACGCGATGCGGGCGGCCGAGCGCCTCGGCGGCCGCGGCCATGTCGCCCGCGTCGACGCAGGCGCGGATGTAGGTGGAGGAGAAGGTGACGGCGTGCTCACCGAGCAGGGTCACCCCGTCGACCTCGAAACCGAAACGCGCACCGAGCTCACGCATGGTGTCGACGGTGCCCGCGGCCTTCTTGCCGAAGGTGAAGTTGTCGCCGACCACGACCTCGGTGACGTGCAACCGCTCCACGAGCAGGTCGTGCACGTAACCGGCGGGGGTGAGCTTCATGAATTCCTGGGTGAACGGCATCACGCAGAACACGTCGATGCCGAGTTCCTCGGCCAGTTCGGCCCGCCGGGTGAGGGTGGTGAGCTGGGCCGGATGCGAGCCGGGGCGCACCACTTCCATCGGGTGCGGGTCGAACGTCATCAGGACCGCGGGCACGCCACGCTTTTTCGCCGCGGCCACCGCACGGCTGATGAGCTGCGCGTGTCCACGATGTACCCCGTCGAACACGCCGATCGTGAGGACGCAACGTCCCCAGTCCGCGGGCACGTCGTCGAGACTTCGCCATCTCTGCACAGAGCGAAGCCTACGCAAAGCGGTGCGCGAACAGAATTCCGGTGTGATGCGATCGTGGCCGGTTCGCCGATGTGTGATTCGGGCCAGGGATGCCTAACATTGACAACGTGCCAGGTAAACGAGAGGCCGGACTCGAGGTCACCGCTACGATCGCGCCCGAGCTGTCGGCGGTGGCACAGGACTATCTGAAGGTCATCTGGACCGCGCAGGAGTGGTCGCAGGAGAAGGTGTCAACCAAGCTGCTCGCCGAGCGCATCGGCGTGTCGGCCTCGACCGTGTCGGAGGCGGTGCGCAAGCTCGCCGACCAGGGCCTGGTCGAACACGCCCGCTACGGCGCGATCACGTTGACCGACCACGGCCGTCGCGCCGCCGTGGCCATGGTGCGCCGTCACCGCCTCATCGAGACCTTCCTGGTGAACGAACTCGGCTACGGCTGGGACGAGGTGCACGACGAGGCCGAGGTCCTCGAGCACGCGGTCTCGGAACTGCTGGTGTCACGCATCGACGCGAAACTCGGCCACCCCGACCGTGATCCGCACGGCGACCCCATCCCCTCGGTCGACGGCGCCGTCCCCACACCCCCGGCCCGCCGCCTCAGCGACTTCGCCGCGGGCGAATCCGGCCGCGTCGCCCGCATCTCCGACTCCGACCCCGAGATGCTGCGCTACTTCGACTCCGTCGGCATCGCCCTCGACACCCCCATCGAGGTAGCCGAACGCCGCGACTTCGCCGGCACCATCGCCGTCCGCATCGCCACCGCCGCCTCCCCCACCGAACTGGGCACCCTCGCAGCCGAAGCCATCTGGCTGACCGCCTGATCAGCAGGTGAAGTAGGGGCGGAGGCGGGCGGGGACGCCGTCGGATTCGGCGGTGGCCCAGCAGGTTTCGTGGGGGAACAGGACGTAGGTGGTCCAGGTGCCGTCGACGCGGCGGATGATGCGCTGGTTGTCGCCGGGGGTGGCGAAGCGGATGACGGCCCAGGTTCCGTCGCAGTCGACGACGGCGGCGTTGTCGAGGATGCCGAGGTCGGCGGAGATGCCGTCGGGGTGGCAGGGGCCCGCGGTGTCCTGGAAGCGCAGCAGGCCGTCGACGGTTGATCCGGCGGTGGTGAGGAAGGCCGAATGCATGCCTTCCGGAACGGGATTCGTCCCGGCGGGGGCGGTCATGCCGAAGTAGTAGCAACCGACGGGCACGGTGAAGACGGCGCGGCCGTCGCTGTCGGTCACGGCGTCGAGCCGCTGGGTCTCGGTGGTCTCGCCCACCGGGATGTCGTGGGCTGCCGGATCACACGGTTCCTGACGCGAAAGGTGCACCGGCACATCAGGAACCGCGACACCCGACACTGTTTCGGTGCGCAGCACGATGGTTCCCGTCGCCGGTGTCGGCGGCGGACTCGGCCGAGCAGCGGTGGTACGCGTGGCGGACATCCCCGTCGTCGCCTCGATCGGCCCCACGGTGATCGCCGCATCGGGCGGCGTCGCCACCGGCGGTTGGGCCAGAGTGGACGGCACACGCGAAGAATTCACCACCCGAGGCTCGTCGGACGCACATCCGGCAAGCAGGACCACCGCCCCGGCGACAACGCCGATCCAGGCTTTCCGTACCGCACCCATGGTCCACCTCTACGACGCCGTCGGCTATATACCGAGGCTATCGAGCGAGGTCGCCGACCCGTTAGCCCCCGTCCAGAGGCCATGACAGCCGTGAGTCAGTCACCTATGCCCTGGGGACGGACGACCATGACCGAGGCGGCGCGTCTGCCGCTCTCCTCGAGGAGGGCGATGGCCCGACCGGTGGGGTCGACGGCCGCGTAGACGCCCTTGATGCCGACGGGGTCGAGCCAGCGGCCGTTGCGCAGGTCGTTCGCCTGGGCTTCGTCGATGTCGCGGTGCGGGAAGGCGGTGCGGACGGCGGTGTCGATATCGAGGCTGAGCAGCGGTTGCTCGGCTTCGGCCGCGGCGGCCAGTTCGTCCAGGGTGCGGGCGTGTTCGAGGGTGAAGGGGCCGACCCGGGTGCGGCGCAGCGCGGTGAGGTGGCCGCCGACGCCGAGGGCGGCGCCGAGGTCGCGGGCGAGGGCACGGATGTAGGTGCCCGAGGAGCAGTCGACCTCCACGTCGAGGTCGACGAAGTCGCCGGATTCGCGACGGGCGAGGACGTCGAAGCGGGAGACGGTCACCGGGCGGGCGGCCAGTTGCACGTCCTCGCCTGCCCGGGCGCGGGCGTAGGCGCGTTCGCCGTCGATCTTGATGGCGCTGACGGTCGCCGGCACCTGCTGGATATCGCCGGTGAGCGCGGCGACCCCCGCGGCGATGTCGGCGTCGGTGACGTGCAGTGCGGGTGTCGTCGCGACCACCTCGCCTTCGGCGTCGTCGGTGATCGTGGACTGACCGAGGCGGATCGTCGCGGTGTACGCCTTGGAGGTGAGGATCAGCTGGCCGAGCAGTTTCGTCGCCCGCTCGACGCCGAGCACCAGCACCCCGGTCGCCATCGGGTCAAGGGTGCCCGCATGGCCGACCTTCTTGGTGCGCAACAGTTTCCGGCTGCGCGCCACCACGTCGTGGCTGGTCCAGCCGCCGTCCTTGTCCACGATCACCAACCCGCCGAGCGGATCGACGGCCGGAGTACGCGCCGCCATCAGCCGTGCGCGATCGCGGTCAGGATCAGCCCGTCGGCGATCATCCAACGTCCGTCGAACGTGGTCAGCGGGATTCCGCCGTCGGTGGTGAGACCGGGGACGAGCAGCTTGGTGTGGAACGTCCCGGTGGCGGAAACGGCTGTGCGGGAATCGATCTCGAAGGTGATGTGGGCGTCCTCGAAACCGAGCCAGCGCAGGGTCAGCGGGAACCAGGCCTTGTAGGTCGCCTCCTTGGCGCAGAACAGCAGCCGGTCCAGGTGCAGCCCGTCACCGGGTGTGCCCGCGAGCCACTCGCGTTCGGCGGGCAGGCTCACCGAGTCGAGCACACCCTCGGGCAGCGGACCGTGCGGCTCGGCGTCGATACCGACCGAACGGAACCGCAGCGCATGCGCCAGCGCGGCGGCACGGTACCCGTCGCAATGGGTGAGGCTGCCGACGACACCGCGCGGGAACAGCGGCATACCGCGCTCACCCTTGCCGATCGCGACCGGCGGCTCACCGAGTTCCTCGAGCGCCACTCGTGCGCAGTGCCGCGCACCGATGAAATCGCGACGGCGCTTCTCCACCGACTTCGCGATGAGGTGCTCTTCGGCGGGATGCGCCTTCAGGTCCTCCGGGTACGCCAGCAGTTCCGAGGTAGCAACGCCGGACGGCAGTATGTTCTCAATCATCGGAGAACAGCCTAATCGGTGCGTGATGGAGGGCCACCCGGCCCGGTTCAGATGCCTCGGCGCCGATCCGCCTTCGCGCGCATCTCCTCCGCCGCCGCTTCCATCTCCGGGGTGACGGTGAAGTGGCCGCCCCACGCGTTGAGGTCGCCTTCGGCGTAGACCGGTTCGGGCAGGATCTGGCGCAGCAGGGGGTCGGGCATCCCGCGGCGCTTCCATTCGCGCGGGTAGCCGAGAGAGACCTCTTCGAAGCGGACACCGTCGTAGTGGGTGGTGCGCGGGATGTGGAGGTGGCCGTACACCGAGCAGACCACGTTGTAGCTGGTGTGCCAGTCGGCGGTGAGGTCGGTGCCGCACCACAGGGAGAACTCGGGGTAGAAGAGGATGTCGGTGGGCTGGCGGACCAGCGGGAAGTGGTTGATCATCACCAGCGGGGTGTCCGGCACCAGGGCGTCGAGGCGGCGCTGGGTGTACTGCACGCGGGCGTGGCACCAGGCGTCGCGGGTGAGGTACGGGTCCGGGTGGAGCAGGAATTCGTCGGTGGCGACCACGTTGCGTTCCCGTGCCACCGCGAGCGCCTCGGCCTTGGTGCTGGTTCCGGCGGGCCGCCACGAGTAGTCGTAGAGCAGGAACATCGGGGCGAGCGTGACGCTGCCGCCGAATTTCTCCGCACCCGGCCCGTTCCACACCGGGAACGGATCCTCCGGGGTGAGGACATCGAGATCACGGCACATCGCCACCAGGTAGTCGTAGCGGGCGGCGCCGTGCATCTGCACCGGGTCCTTGGGTGTGGTCCACAGTTCGTGGTTGCCCGGCACCCAGATCACCTTGGCGAAGCGGGCACGCAGCAACTCGAGCGCCCACCGCACCTCCTCGGCCTTCTCCCCCACGTCACCGGCCACGATCAGCCAGTCCTCCGGCGAGTCGGGCCGGATCTGCTCGACGATCGGCTTGTTGCCCTGGTGCCCCACGTGCACATCGCTGACCGCCCACAACTTCGGATTCACCTGTCCACAGTGACACATCGGCCCCCGACCGGCCCATCCCCGTCGGTCACGAGCGTCCGGGTTCTTCGGAACACAGCCTGCCGACGCCGCGCGCAACGGTTAGGCTTTTCGCACATGGCGTTGTGCCACAAGAGCTTCGGGGGAACTGGTGTTGTTGGCAAAAGGGGGCAACAGTGTGCTGTCCGGCGGGCGTGTCGAGGTCCGGGTCGGTGTGGTCGACGGCCCGCCACCGCGCGTGCTCGCGGTAGGTCTCGACGCCAACGGTCGCCTGCGCGACGGCCGTGACCTGGTGGTTTCCGGGGCGGACCCGTCTGCTGACGGTGCCGTCGAAGTCACGGAGGGGTCGGTGCGAATCGATCCCGCCTTGGTCGACGCCGGTATCGCGCGGGTCGTCGTGGCCGCGGCCACGGGCAGGCAAGGGTTCGCGGGCAGCCAGGTGCGCAGCGTCGTGCGCGGCGACGGCGAGGAGTTCGTCGCCGTGAGCAGCGGCTTCACGGCCGAGACGCTGATCAGGACGGTGGAGCTCTACCGTCATCAGGGCCGGTGGAAACTTCGCCACCTCGGCGACGGCTACGCAGACGGGATCACCGGTCTCGCGCGCGACATAGGACTAGAGCTGCCGCCGGCGCCCCAGGCGGAGCCGTTGACGCCCGCACCGCAGGCCGAGCCGACGCCACCGAGACCGTACGCCGAGCCGATGCCACCGATGCCGCCCGTCCCGGTCGCTCGTGCATCGGCCGCCGCCGAGAGGTCGACTCCGGCGATGCGGGTGATGGGTTTCGTCATCGGTATCGCGATCATGGTGTTCTTCGGCGGTATCGCCTTCATGAGCCTGAGCGAGGACGATTCCGGCGTCCGCTGCGGCACCGAGGTCATGGACGCCGACGACATCTGCGTCACCAACAACTCGGCCCGCCACAACCGTGACGAACAGGAAGACATCAACGAGCGAGGCGACATATTCGGCTTCCTCTGCTTGGTGCCGCTCGCGCTGGTCGGAGGCGCCATCGCCGTGGGCTCACTGATGAAGGACCCCGACTAGCTCTCGCGGCCCGCCGGTTCACCCGGCGGGGACCAGGTCAGGCCAGTAATTCGTCGACGAAGTCGAGCACGCGGTCACGCGATTCCACGACGATCTCCTCGTGGCCGCCCGGGTACTGGGCGAACTCCACGTCGGTACCCGCCGCCCGCATGCGCGACAGCAGTGCGAGGGTCATCGGCAGCGGGACGACCATGTCGGTGGCACCGTGGGCGATGAGGATCGGCTGCCGGTAACCGACGGTCGGCACCACCATGTAGTCACGCAAGGCCGCGCCGATGCCGCCCTCGGTGATCGGCCGGGCCAGCAGCGACCCGAGTGAGGCGGTGCCCGCCGCACGATCGAACTCGCGCACACAGCTGGTCGAGATCGCGTCGACCACCTGGCGGCCTCGCTCGGTGAGCGCGCCGTTCACGTCGAGGTCCGGGCGGGCGGCGCGCAGCCCGGCGAGCATGCCCGCGAACGGGCCGACCAGCCGGTCGACGACCGGAAGGTTCGGGACGCCGGGGCCCAGCCGGGACAGGATCTCCTCGAAATGGGATTCCGGCGCCAAGGCCACGGTCCCCCGGAAGTCGAGTTCGGGGGCGTAATCGGCGGCGAGGTTGCCGGTGGCCAGCGCGGCGTGTCCGCCCTGGGAACCACCGACCACGGCCCATGCGCGCGACAGGCCGGGCTCGGCCGCCTGGGCGGCGCGCACCAGGTCGATGGTGGCGGTCGCCTCGGTGCGAGTGTGCAGGTAGGGATGCACGGTGTCCGCGCCGGCCGACAGCCCGAGATAGTCGGGAGCGACCACGGCCCAGCCACGGTCGAGGAACGACTGCAGCAGCGAATGCTCGTGCGCCGCTTTGGAAGTGGTGAGCCCGCAGTGCGGCGCGAGGCCACTGGTGCCGTGGTCCCAGGCGACGACCGGATACCCGCCTTCCGGGGCGGGTGTGTCCGGAAGCAACAGCAGCCCTGCCGAATTCGTGGTGCCCCCGGCGACCGCCTCGGTGCTGTATTCGACGATCGAGGCCCGCGACCATTCGCCCCACCCGGCGGGCTGAGCGGTGTGCGCCACCAGCCGACCCGGGGTCTCGGGTGCCGCCTGTGCCGTCGCGGGCAGCCCGACGACCACCGCGACCAGTACGAAGACCCCAGCGAGGATCACCCGCCCGGCCTTCGAAATCCACTCGTGCACTCCGGTTTCGCCTCCCATGTCTGGTCCGAGTCGTCCACCCGACGGTAGGTCATCGGCGACGAACCGGCACTACCCACATTTGCGCCGACGAACCGAATTCCGCTCGAAACGCCCGACCCGGCTCGACTGATCGGACAGCTAGGCGGCTTCGCGTGGGAGTTCGGCGCCGACCTTGGCCCAGCGTCCGGATCGGGCACGGGCGACGACTGCGAGGAGCCGGGCGAGCATGAAGACGACCAAACCGGTCCAGATTCCCGCGACGCCCCAGTCGAAGACCAGGGACAACCAGATCAGGGGCAGGAATCCGCCGAGGGCCGCCGCCAAGGTGGCGGTGCGCAGGAAGGCCGCGTCGCCCGCACCGAGGAGGACACCGTCGAGACCGAAGACGACGCCCGCGACCGGGATCATGGCGACGAAGAACCACCAGATCACGTGGGTGCGGTCGAGTACTGCCGCGTCGTCGGTGAACAGCAGCGGCAGCACGCCGGCACCGGCGGCGAAGATTCCGGCGAGGACCAGCCCGAATATCCCCGACCAGGTGGTGACGCGCCGGGCGATGCCCTTCGCACCCCGGGCGTTGCCCGCGCCGAGCGCCGCACCGACCAGGGTCTGGGCGGCGATGGCCAGCGAATCCAGCGTCAGTGCGAGGAAATTCCACAGTTGCACCACCAGTTGGTGGGCGGCGACCGAGGCGGCGCCGAAGCGGGCCGCGACGGCGGCGGCCGAGACGAAACACACCTGGAACGACAGACTGCGCACGATGAGGTCGCGGCCGAGGACCAGTTGGGCGCGCATCACCGACGGGCGTGGTCGCAACGAAACCCGTTCCCGCAGCAGGGCGAAACCGAACAGTGCACCCGACACCGACTGGCCGACGAGGTTGGCCACCGCCGATCCGGCCAGCTCCATCCGTGGCGCGCCGAGTAATCCGTACACCAGAACCGGACACAGCACCGCCGAAAGAGCCAGCCCGGCAACGACATACAACAGTGGACGCCGAACGTCCTGCACGCCACGCATCCACCCGTTGCCCGCCATGGACAGCAGGATCAACGGCACTCCGAAGAGTGCGATCCGCACCCAGGTGAGGGCTTCGTCGGCGATCTCCCCACCGCCGGCGAGCACCGAACACAGTGGGCCCGCGAACAGCTGGATCACCGCGAGGATCACGATGCCGATCCCGAGGCCGACCCAACTGGCCTGCACACCCTCTTCGACCGCCCCCGCGCGGTCGCCCGCACCGTTGCGCCGAGCCGCCCGCGCCGTCGTCCCGTAGGACAGGAACGTCAGCTGCGTACTCACCGTCCCCAGAATCACCCCGCCGACGGCGAGCCCGGCCAACGCCAGCGCCCCGAGCCGCCCGACCACCGCGATATCGAACAGCAGATACAGGGGTTCCGCGACCAGCACGCCGAGCGTCGGCACCGCGATGCCGAGAATCCGCCGGGGCCCGGCGTTCTCGATCATCGCGTCGTCATCGTTGGACACCATCGACCCCACACCGACCTCCCGCCACCCGCATCCGATCCGCCGATACTGGCACAGACCTCCGACAAGTCGGCGAGACACCGAGAGCCTGTGGCCACCCCGGCCGCCCCTCGCGGCGACCGGCCGCCTGATCCCGTCATGAAATCGACAGCCTCGACGCCGTCGACCACAACACCAGTGCGTCAGGAGAGCTCGTCCACCAACGCGCGCACCACGGACTCCGCGCTCCCATAAGTCGTATACCCGGCCGCGAACCGATGTCCCCCGCCGCCGAACCGGCTCGCGATCGCCGCCACGTCGACACCATCGGAAACACCGGGGGCCGAGTCGCGCGAACGCAGCGACACCGTCCAGCGATCGTTCTGCCCGCGCGCCTCCTTGAAGACCACGGCGATCCCCGCTTCGGCGGTCGTGCGGATGACGTCGATGACGCTCTCCACTTCCTCGGGCCCCACCTCGTGCGTGTCGGCGGCCCGAACCAGTGCGTACACCAGCCCGACGCCCGCCGCGCCGGGCACGACCACCGCCGAGGACAGCACCTTCGACAGCATCGGTAACCACGTGAAGGGGTGGGTATCGAGCAGGGACCGGGTGATTTCGGAACCGTCGATGCCGGTGGCGAGCAGCCGCTCGGCCAACGCGTGACTGCCCGGCCTCGCCCAACGGAACGAACCGGTATCGGTGACCAGGCCCGCGAACAGGCAGTGCGCGATGGCGGCGTCGATCGGCACGCCCCACGCGTCGAGCAGGCGGGTGACCAGCTCGGTGGTCGAGGCCGCCGTCTCGTCGATCAGATCCACCGTGCCGAAACCGTCGTTGGCGCGGTGATGGTCGATCACCAGAGTCGTTGCCGCACCGGATAATCGGTCGGCGAGCGCACCGAGGCGGCTGCGGGCACCGCAGTCGACGACCACCAGCAGGTCCACCTCGTGCGGAACCTGCGCGGGCGCGACGAGATGCCGCCCGCCGGGCAGGGTACGCAGCGAGGCGGGCAGCTCGGCCGGTTCGGCGAACGACACGCACACCGGCACGCCGCGGCGGTCGAGAGCCAGCGCCAAGGCCAGCCCGCTGCCGACCGTGTCGGCATCGGGCTGCACATGGCACAGGACGGTCACCGAACGGGCGGCCGCCAGCAACGCGACGGCGGCACCCAGCTCGGTCCCGTCCCGGACACTGGTCACGCGGGTGCCCTACTCGTCCTCGTCGTCGCGTTCGGACTTGTACGGGTCGGCGTCACCGGCGTGCTTGGCGTTGGCGGCCACCTTGGCCACCTCGTCGTCGATGGCGCGAGCCCTGGCCAGCAGCTCTTCCATCTCGCGCGCCGCGTCGGGCACCTTGTCCAGGCTGAACGACAGGATCGGAGTGAACTTCACGCCCGTCCCCGCGCCGACCTTGGACCGCAGTACCCCCTTGGCCGCGTCGAGACCTGCGGCGGCCGCCGCGTAATCGGGTTCGGCGTCGAGCGTCTCGCCCATCACCGTGTAGTAAATCGTCGCCTCGCGCAGATCGCCGGTCACCTTGGCGTCGGTGACGGTGACGAACCGCAGCCGCGGATCCTTGATCTCGTACTCGATCGCGGTGGCCACGATCGCGGAAATCCGCTTGGCGAGTCGGCGAGCCCTGGCTTGATCCACCATGGGGACACTCCTCTCATAGGCAGGCACCGGGCTGGGACACCCGGGCCGCGCCTGTCAGTCTTCGGGTCCGAAGATCCGGCGGCGTACTGCCAGCAACTCTATCTCCGGACGCGCGGCAACGTGCCGCTCACATTTGTCGAGCACCTCGTTGAGATGTCCCGTTTCCGCACTGACCATGGCCACCCCGAGCAGCGCACGGCGGTGCAGGTCCTGATCACCGGCCTCGGCGGCATTCACGGCGAAGCGTTTCTGCAGCTCGGCGAGGATCGGCCGGATCACCGACCGCTTCTCCTTGAGCGAATGCACGTCACCGAGCAGTAGATCGAATTCGAGCGCACCGATGTACAGCGGTGCTCACCTCCTGGTAGATGGTTTGCACGCATGACCACACGCCGCACCCGAGAATTCGGATGCGGCGTGTGGAACGGTGTGCGTTATCAGTCGCGCGGCTTCTCGCGCAGCTCGTACGCCTCGATAATGTCGCCGTCCTTGATGTCGCTGTAGGTCACGGTCATACCGCACTCGAAACCTTCGCGCACCTCGGTGGCGTCGTCCTTCTCCCGCTTGAGCGAGGAGATGGTCATCGTCTCGGCGATCACCCGGCCGTCACGGATCAGGCGCGCCTTGGCGTTGCGCTTGACCGAACCGCTGGTGACCATGCAGCCGGCGATGTTGCCGATCTTGGACGAACGGAAGATCGCGCGGATCTCCGCCCGGCCCAGCTCGACCTCTTCGTAGATCGGCTTGAGCATGCCCTTGAGGGCCTTCTCGATCTCGTCGATGGCCTGGTAGATCACCGAGTAGTACCGGATATCGACGCCCTCGCGGTTGGCCAGCTCGGTGGCCTTGCCCTCCGCACGGACGTTGAAGCCGATGATGATCGCGTTCGAGGCCGACGCCAGGTTGACGTTGGTCTCGGTGACGCCACCGACACCGCGGTCGATGACACGCAAGCGCACCTCGTCGTCGATCTCGATACCGAGCAGGGCCTCTTCGAGGGCCTCGACGGTACCGGAGTTGTCGCCCTTGAGGATCAGGTTGAGCTCCGAAGTCTCCTTCAGGGCGGCATCCAGATCTTCCAGGCTGATCCGCTTGCGGCTGCGTGCGGCGAGCGCGTTGCGCTTGCGTGCGTTGCGGCGGTCGGCGATCTGGCGGGCGATGCGGTCTTCCTCGACCACGATCAGGTTGTCACCGGCGCCGGGCACCGAGGTGAAACCGATAACCTGCACCGGGCGCGACGGGAGCGCCGCGTGGACGTCCTCGCCGTGCTCGTCGACCATGCGGCGCACGCGACCGTAGGCGTCGCCCGCCACGATCGAGTCGCCGACACGGAGCGTGCCGCGCTGGATGAGCACGGTGGCCACCGGACCACGGCCGCGGTCGAGGTGCGCCTCGATGGCGACACCCTGGGCGTCCATGTCCGGGTTGGCCCGCAGGTCGAGCGAGGCATCCGCGGTCAGCAGCACCGCTTCGAGCAGCGCGTCGATGTTGGTGCCCTGCTTGGCCGAGATGTCGACGAACATGGTGTCGCCACCGTATTCCTCGGTCACCAGGCCGTATTCGGTCAGCTGCTGCCGGATCTTGTCCGGGTTCGCGCCTTCCTTGTCGATCTTGTTGACCGCCACGACGATCGGCACGTCGGCCGCTTGGGCGTGGTTGATCGCTTCCACCGTCTGCGGCATGACGCCGTCGTCGGCCGCGACCACGAGGATCGCGATGTCGGTGGCCTTCGCACCACGGGCACGCATGGCGGTGAACGCCTCGTGACCCGGGGTGTCGATGAAGGTGATGAGGCGCTCTTCCTCGTTCAGGTTCGTCAGCACCTGGTAGGCACCGATGTGCTGGGTGATGCCACCGGCCTCGCCCTCACGGACGTTGGCCTTACGGATCGTGTCCAGCAGTCGGGTCTTACCGTGGTCGACGTGACCCATCACGGTCACCACCGGCGGACGCTGCTCGAGGTCTTCCTCGGTGCCCGCGTCCTCGCCGTAGGTGAGGTCGAACGAGGAGAGGAGCTCGCGGTCCTCGTCCTCCGGGCTGACCACGTGGACGACGTAGTTCATCTCGCTGCCGAGCAGCTCGAGGGTCTCGTCGTTCACCGACTGGGTAGCGGTGACCATCTCACCGAGGTTGAACAGGGCCTGCACGAGTGCGGCCGGGTTCGCGTCGATCTTCTCGGCGAAGTCCGACAGCGAGGCGCCACGGGCGAGACGGATGATCTCGCCGTTGCCACGGGGCAGACGCACGCCGCCGACGGCGGGAGCCTGCATGTTCTCGTACTCGGCGCGCTTCGCCCGCTTCGACTTGCGGCCACGGCGAACCGCGCCACCGGGACGACCGAAGGCGCCTGCGGCACCACCACGGCCACCGGGACCACCGGGACGACCGCCGCCGCCACCGGGGCGACCACGGAAACCACCAGCCGCGGGTGCACCGGCACCGGGAGCGCCGGGGGCACCGCCACCGCCACCGCGGTAGCCGCCACCGCCGCCACCACCGGGACGGCCTGCGCCGCCACCGGGGGCGCCGCCGGGACGACCCGGACGGCCACCGGCCGCGGGGCCGGGACGTGCGGAACGGGCGGGCATGGCACCGGGGTTCGGACGCGGCGGCATCGAGCCCGGGTTGGGGCGCGGACCACCGGGACGCGGGGCACCGCCCTGCGCGGCGGCCGGACGCGGACCACCCTGACCCTGACCGGGGCGGGGACCGCCCTGACCGGGAGCCGGACGCGGGCCACCCTGACCGGGAGCCGGACGGGGACCGCCCTGACCCGGCGTCGGGCGAGGACCGCCCTGCGGGGCGGGACGCGGCGCCGGACGCTCACGATCGGGAGCGGAGCTGAACGGGTTGTTGCCGACCCGGGGGGTCTTCGGGCCGGGCTTCGGGCCGGGACCGGCCGGACGCGGGGCCTGAGCACCCGGTGCGGGGGTACCCGGACGCGGCTGCTGCGGCGCCTGACCGGCCTGACCCGGACGCGGGGCGCCGGGGGTCGGACGCGGGCCGGGAGCCGGTGCGTTGGCCGGCTTGGCCGGTGCGCTCTGCGCGGCGGCGGGCGTCGGCTTGGCGGCCGGAGCCGGCTTCACCTCGGGCGCCGGAGCCGGAGCGGGTGCGGGAGTCGCGGCGGCGGCGGGCGCCGGAGCCGGACGCGGGCCCGGACGGGGACCACCGGGGGTGGGCTTGGCGGCCGGACGGGCCGCCGACGACGGACCCGGACGGGCCGCCGGCTTCGCGTCGGCCGCCGGAGCGGACTTCGACGCGAGTGATTCGCGCAGACGACGTGCGACGGGTGCTTCCACCGTCGAGGACGCCGACTTCACGAACTCGCCTTGCTCCTTGAGCTTCGCGAGTAGTTCCTTGCTTGTGACACCGAGTTCCTTAGCCAACTCGTGCACGCGGGCCTTGCCTGCCACTGCTCTCCTCACTGAGAGGTCGAGCAGTGACGCCGCCTAGGTAAGGCGGGCCCGCACGACCTCGGGTTATCTCCGATGGACGTTCATCGTTGGTGCTTCACGGTGTGCTCATGAGTGCTCGTGCCTGTTCTCGAGGTACTGCTCCAGGGCTGAGATATCCAGATTTCCGGACACTCGTAGGGCTCTGCCGAATGCTCGGCGCCGCTCTGCGGAACGCAGACAAGCTGAGACGGGGTGCAACCAGGCACCCCGTCCGGGAAGTCTGCGCCGCGGGTCGGGAACGATGACCACGGGGGCGGCGGCAGTAGCACTGCCCGCCTCCCTTGGCTGCGTCACGATCCGCAACAGGTCGGCAGACGGCTCGCGCTGACGGCATCCGATACAGGTTCGAACGGATTGCGCGGGCCGGTCCTTCACCCACTCTACCGGTGACCCGGTCATAACGACGAACCCCTCCCCTTCCGAAGTTATCAACCTGTCATCCGGTGGCCGATATTCCGACGTGTACGCGTCAACTACGGTGCGCCTGCGGCCGTGCCGAATCGTCGGTCTCCGGCGCGGCGTCGCTGCGGATATCGATGCGCCAGCCCGTCAGGCGGGCAGCCAGGCGGGCGTTCTGCCCCTCCTTGCCGATGGCGAGGGAGAGCTGGAAATCGGGCACGATCACCCGCGCGGCGCGCGCCTCGGGGTCGACGACAGTGACCGAAACCACTTTCGACGGCGAGAGCGCATTACCGACGAAGGTCGCCGGATCCTCGGCGTAATCGATGATGTCGATCTTCTCGCCCGCCAGTTCGCTCATCACATTGCGCACGCGCTGGCCCATCGGGCCGATACAGGCGCCCTTGGCGTTCACGCCCGGCACGGTCGAACGGACCGCGATCTTGGAGCGGTGCCCCGACTCGCGGGCCACCGCGACGATCTCGACGGAACCGTCGGCGATCTCGGGCACCTCCAGCGAGAACAGCCGCCGCACCAGGTTGGGGTGGGTGCGCGAGAGCTGGATCTGCGGACCACGCGGACCGCGCGACACACCGTAGACGTAGCACTTGATGCGGTCGCCGTGCTCGTAGGTCTCGCCGGGCACCTGCTCGGCGGGCGGGATCAGGCCCTCGGCGCCGTTGGCCTCGCTGCCGATGCGCACCACGACGATGCCGCGCGCGTTGGCCCTCGCGTCGCGCTGGACGACGCCGCCGACGATGTCGCCCTCGTGGGTGGAGAACTCGCCGAAGGACTTCTCGTTCTCGGCGTCACGCAGCCGCTGCAGCACCACCTGGCGGGCGGTGGTCGCGGCGATGCGGCCGAAACCCTCAGGGGTGTCGTCCCATTCGGAGACGAGGTTGCCGTCGGCGTCGAGTTCGCGCGCCATCACCCGGACCACGCCGGTCTTCTGGTTGATGTCGATGTAGGCGTTGGGCTGGTGCCCCTCGGTGTGCCGGTAGGCGGTGAGCAGCGCCGACTCGATCGCCGAGATCACG
Organism: Nocardia sp. JW2; assembly: GCF_051843015.1. Classification (NCBI taxonomy): domain Bacteria; kingdom Bacillati; phylum Actinomycetota; class Actinomycetes; order Mycobacteriales; family Nocardiaceae; genus Nocardia; species Nocardia sp. JW2. The sequence continues at coordinate 97,868 of NZ_JBPXLK010000017.1, read as the reverse complement.
GTCTCGATCGGGATGCCCTTGTCGGCGACGATCGCGCGCAAGGCTTCGATTTCGATGTTCATTCCGCAACCCCTTCGGTGGGAGTGTCACTGTGTTGGCCTGCTGCGGCGAGGTCGGCGGGTTCGTCGCCCGGGACGGGGCGGCCCGCGGCGATTCCACCGGCGAGTTCGAGTTCGGCGGCGCCGGGTGCGTTGAATTCGACCTGGACGACCGCGGTGGCGATGTCGGCGAGGGGCACGTGCACCCGGTGCGGCTTGTTCCTGCCGCCGAGCACGAGCGCGATGGTGCCGTCGTCGGCGAGCTGACCGACGCGCGCCTCGAACTTCTTCTTGCCCTCGACGGCTTCGGCGCCGTCGGCCAGGCCGACCTTCACCTTGCGGCCCTGGGCGCGGCGCCAGTGCCGGTCGGTGGTCAACGGCCGGTCGACGCCGGGGGTGGTCACTTCGAGCAGATAGGCGGATTCGCCGAAATCACCTGCCGCGTCGAGCGACTCGGACATCTCGCGGCTCAGGTCGGCGATCGCGTCGAGGTCGGCGGGACCGTCGCTGTCCACGGTGACCTTCACCCGAACCGGAGCCAGTTCGTCCTTGCCCGCGGCCGCGATCGCGACGCCCTCGAGGTCGAAACCCCGGCGTGCGACGAGCTCAGCGACGAGCTGGCTCACCCTTTCCTCGGTGGGCATCGGCATATGGGCGGCTCCTGGTTCAGTTGTGACGCGATCGGAAATTTCTACGCCGAAGGTCTAGCGTAACGCGCCACGAGAGTGTAAAGGACCAGCCACCGGGCGGTGCGCACCGGTCCTTGTCGGCGTGCCAGGCGCGATCGCCGCGTGGCGAACCGCCGCCGCGAGATCTGGCACGATGGTCCACGTGCATCACCGCCATACCGTCCCGCCGAGTGCCGGGCGACCTTCCGGCATGCGCACCGACCACCGCGATTCCCTCCCGCCGACCAGCGGGTTCGCGCGTGAAGTCGTGCGGTCGGCCACCGCCTCGGCCGTCGCGACGACTGCCGAATCCGCCGTCGCGCCGAGCACCCACGCTGCCACGCAGACTGCCGAGCACCCGAAGTCGCCGAACACCGACGCCGTGCCGCACGCGAAGTCGACAGAGCACGCTACGGCCGCCGGAAGTGCCGCGCGCACCTGGCGTCGGCGGACGGTACTGAGGCTGGCCGGAGCGGGCGCTGTCGCGGTGCCCGCCGTCGCCGTCTTGGCGTCGTGCGCCGAGGACGACACCGTGCATGCGCCGGATCCCCTTGCCGCACACGAGGTTCTGGCCCGAGCAGATGCCGCTGCCGCGACGGCCGCGATCGCGCTCGCACCGCAGGCGCAGGCCGCGCTGACGACCGTCGCCACCGAACGCACCGCCCACGCCGACGCCTTGCGCGCTGAGATCGACCGGGTGATCGGGGTCTACGGCGACGGAACCACCCCTGTGCACCGCACCGGCGTCGTCACCGTGCCGGGGTCCGACGGTGCGCCGGTGCCGGCCGCCGATCTGGTCTCGGCGGCGCAGCAGCCGATCAGCGTCGAGCAGTTGCGTGCCCGGTTGCAGCATTCCCAGCAGGCCGCAGCGACCCTGGCCCGCACCGAATCCGGTTACCGCGCAGGGCTTCTGGCCTCGATCAGCGCGGCCTGTGCCACCGAGGCGGGAGTTCTGCTGTCATGACCGGTCAACGTGAAGCGCTGCAACGCGCCCTCGACACCGAGTACGCGGCCGTGTACTCCTACGGCCTGATCGCCGCCTACGCCAACAGCGATCGGTCGCGCCTGGTCGCGGAGTTCAGTGCCGCGCACCGCGCCCGCCGGGACGCGACGATCGAACTGCTCGAAGCCGGTGGCTCCGCACCCGAGGCACCCGACGCCGCCTACAACCCACCGTTCCCGGTCGACGACCCGATCCCGGCCGCACACCTCGCCGTAGCGGTCGAATCCGATTGCGCCGCAGCGTGGTACGCCGTGGTCGAACAGGCCACCGAGGAGGCCGTCCGGGCCGGCGCCGTCGAAGCGCTCACCGAAGCAGCGGTGCGCCGCGCCCGATGGCAGGCGATCCTCGGCACGAACCCGGTCACCGTCAGCTTCCCGGGACGGACATAGCCCGAAGGCCCACCGGGTCACGCGGGCTTCCGTACTGGAATACCGCCCGCGCACATCAGCCCGTCGCGGACGGAAGCGATTCCGCCCGCCCGGCAACGCCATTCCCTCCCGTTGGCAGTGCCGGCGGGCGACGAGCCATCGAGGGAGCCTCGATGGCCGCCCCGTGTGACACAGCGACGGTCCGGCCCGCTGAACAGGCCGGACCGTCGCTGTCGACTACGGACGCATCGCGTAGGCGCCGTCGTAGGACTCCACCTGCTGCCACACCCGGTCGAACCGCTCCGCGTCGGCGATCGGCGTGCGCAGGGCGGCGACGGCCCAGTTCCGCTGTGCGTCGGTGACCGACGGCTTGCCGAGCAGCGCGGTGGCCTGGGTGTTGAAGTCGCGGATCTGGAAGTCGAAGATCTGGTCGAGCACGTCGCGGTCGAGGCCGGTGAGTTCGGCCTGCTCGAGGATCAGCTGACCGTAGACCACCGTGGAGAACAGGTGGCCGATGGTGAGCATGAAGTCCAGGTCCTTCTGCTGCGCCTCGTCCGGTGCGGCGGTGAGCAGCAGCTCACGCAGCGCCTTGGCCTGCTCGTAGAAGCGGCCCACGTTCGGCACGTCGGCGGCCGCCTCGTAGGGCGGGGTCCAGTCGGCGAAGCGCACCTTGCCCGCGCCGCGCGCCGGGCCCTGCTTCCAGAAGAACTCCTCGTCGCCCGCCTCGAGCCGGGTGGGGACCGCCGGGTACTCGGCCGGGTTGAGCAGGTAGTTCGGCATGAACTTGAGGATCTGGCCCACGTTCACGTGCACCGTGCCCTCGAGCCGGGGCAGGTGGTTGATGTAGCGCGAGGCCTCGTGGAAGTAGGTGTTCTTCTCGAAACCCTTGGCCGCCAGCACATCGAGCAGCAGGGTCATCGCGACCTCGCCCTCGGAGGTGACCTTGGACTTGGTCATCGGGTTGAACAGCAGGTAGCGGCGATCCTCGAGGGAGGCGCTGCGGAAGTAGTCGACGGCCCGGTCGCTGAACAGCTTCATCGCGACCAGGCGGGCGTAGGCGTCGACGAAATTGCCACGCACGTGGGCGAAGTCGGTGACCGGCTTGCCGTAGAGGATGCGGTTGTTGGAGTGGGTGATGGCCTCGAAGAACGAGTGCTCCACCATGCCGATGCTGCCGTGGCACAGGTTGAACTTGCCGACGTTGACGGTGTTGAGCGCGGCCGAGAACCCTTCGGGGCCTTCGTGGAGCACGTCGGCGGCGGTCACCGGGTAGTTCTCCAGCCGGAAGTGGCTCACATACATCTGACCGTGGATGACGCTGTCGACCAGGTGGTAGTTGTCGTGGCGGGAGTCGGCGGCGAACCAGACGTAGCCGTCGGCGCCCTCGATGTCGGCGCGGCGGGAGAACACCGACACCATCGAGGCGACATTGCCGTTGCCGATGTAGTACTTCTCGCCGTTGGCGCGGAACAGGATCCCCGCCTCGGCGTCGGCGCTGCCCGGCTCGGTCGGAGTCAGGACGAGGTCGGTGTTGTAGATGTCGGCACCGTGGTCACGCTCCGACAGCGCGAAGGCCATGACCTGACCGTCGGCGAGGTCGGCGGCGGCCTTGCGCTTGGCGATCTCGTTGTCGCTCTGCCAGATCGGGCCGAGGCCGAGGATCGTCACCTGCTCGGCGTACCAGTAGGCCAGCCCGTAGAAGCCGAAGATCTCCGACAGCGCCGCATTGCGCGCGGCGTCCCAGCGCTTGTTCGGGTCACCGTCGGCGTAGGCGGCCGGGGTCAGGAAGGTGGCGAACAGCTTCTCCTTCGCCACGAAGTCCAGGAAGTCCTGCACCCACAGCGCGTCCCGGTCGTCGGCCAGCAACTGCGCCTTGCCCTTGGACTCGAACCACTCGATGGTGGCTTTCAGCAGCCGCCGCGTCTCCGCATCGAAATGCTGCGGGTCGTAGGTGGCGGGGTTGAACAACAGGCTGGGCGAACTCGTCATACCCGTCAACTTATCAGCGCCCCGTCCCCGACTATGCCGTCTACCTGCAGGTTTCCCCTACGTAGGCGTAAGTTCGGCGGATACGCCGATCGCGCTGCCCCACCGGTCGGCGAGACAGCGCGATCGTTGCGGACAGATCAGCCGCGGACGCGCGCGGTGACCGCGCTGACGGCGTCTTCGGCCGGGATCTCCTCGGCTTCGCCGGTCAGCCGGTTGCGGAGTTCCACCTTGCCTTCGGCCCAGCCGCGGCCGATGACCAGGATCCAGGGCATGCCGAGCAGTTCGGCGTCCTTGAACTTCACGCCGGGAGAGGCGGTGCGGTCGTCGAAGAGGACCTCGAGGCCTTCGGCGTTCAGCCCGGCGACCACGTGTTCGGCGCCGTCACGGGCGGCGGCGTCCTTGTTGGCGATCACCACGTGCACGTCGAAGGGGGCGACTTCGGCGGGCCAGCGCAGGCCCTTCTCGTCGTGCTGCTGTTCGGCGATCACCGCGACCATGCGGGAGATGCCGATGCCGTAGGAGCCCATGGTGAGGCGCACGGGCTTGCCGTTCTCGCCGAGCACGTCCACATCGAAGGCGTCGGTGTACTTGCGGCCGAGCTGGAAGATGTGGCCGATCTCGATGCCACGGGCCGACACCAGCGGACCGGCGCCGTCGGGCGAGGGGTCGCCGTCGCGGACCTCGGCGGCCTCGATGGTGCCGTCGGGGGTGAAGTCACGTCCGGCGACCAGGCCGACGACATGCTTGCCCTGCTGGTCGGCACCGGTGATCCAGGAGGTGCCGTCGACGACGCGGGGGTCGACCAGGTAGCGAACACCGTTGGCCTGCAGACCCTTCGGACCGATGTAGCCCTTCACCAGGAACGGGTTGGCGGTGAAGTCCGCCTCGGTGAGCAGTTCCACCGTCGCGGGTTCGACAGCGGCCTCGAGGCGCTTGTCGTCGACCTCGCGGTCACCGGGGATGCCGATGCCGACGATCTCGGACTTGCCGTCGGGGTGACGCAGCTTCACCATCACGTTCTTCAAGGTGTCGGCCGCGGTGACGGCGCGGTCGAGCACCTTCGCCTCGTTGGCCCAGTCGACCAGGGTGGCGATGGTCGGCGTGTTCGGGGTGTCGTGTTCGACGGCGGCGGGCAGCCCGTCGATGGGCAGCGGCGCGGGGGCGGGAGTGACCACGGCTTCCACGTTGGCGGCGTATCCGGACTCCACGCAGCGCACGTAGGTGTCCTCACCCACGGGGCTCTCGGCGAGGAATTCCTCCGACGCGCTACCGCCCATGGCACCGGAGGTGGCGGCAACGATCACGTACTTCACGCCGAGCCGGTCGAAGATGCGCTGGTAGGCGGCGCGGTGGGTGGCGTAGCTGGCGGCGAGGCCGTCGTCGTCGAGGTCGAAGGAGTAGGAGTCCTTCATGATGAACTCGCGGCCACGCAGGATGCCCGCGCGGGGGCGTTCCTCGTCGCGGTACTTGGCCTGGATCTGGTACAGCGTGACCGGCAGGTCCTTGTAGGAGTTGTACTCACCCTTCACGGTGAGCGCGAACAGCTCTTCGTGGGTGGGGCCGAGCAGGTAGTCGCCGCCCTTGCGGTCCTGGAGGCGGAACAGCGCGTCACCGTATTCGGTCCACCGGTTGGTGGTCTCGTAGGGCTCGCGCGGCAGCAGCGCGGGCAGGGAGATCTCCTGGGCGCCGGTGGCGTCCATCTCCTGGCGCACGACGTCCTCGATCTTGCGCAGCGTGCGCAGACCCAGCGGCAACCACGAGTACACGCCCGGGGCGACGCGGCGGACGTAGCCGGCACGCACCAGCAGTTTGTGGCTCGGCACCTCGGCGTCGGCGGGATCGTCTCGCAGGGTGCGCAGGAACAGGCGGGAGAGGCGGGTGATCACGGATGCACAGGGTAGTCCCTGGTCCGGTGGGGCCGACAGCCGATTACCACCTGAGCGCGCGGGAGGTTCCCGTCGCCGGTCCACGCCGGGAATCGCATATCAGGTTACCCATTGGAGTCGTGCGCCAATCAGCAGATAACAAAGCGATAACGGAACCGGGTTCGGCAAATATCGAAGCATTAGGTTTTTCACAGACGCGAATTTCCCGACGACAAAAGAAGTTTCGGTAACCTGCACATTCTGCGGCGCTACCCCTGCGAGAGGCCGACCATGCCGGACACGATTTCCCTGCCTAAGCGCTGTACAGCAGTGTTCGCCGGTGCCGCGCTCGCGGCGGCGGTGCTCGCCGGGTGCACGAAGACCGAGACCACCGAGAGCGGCCAACTCCTGCAGTCGTTGAAGGACAAGGGCACGATCACCGTGGGTTTCGCCGGTGAGGCGCCCTATTCGTTCGAGGAGGGCGGTCAGCTCACCGGCGCGACCGTGGCCCTGCACAAGGAGATCTTCGCCAACCTCGGCATCAAGACCGTCGACGGTGTGCAGACCGAGTTCGGCGCCCTCATCCCCGGCTTGCAGGCCGACCGATTCGACGCGGTGAGCGCCGGAATGTCGATCTTGCCGAAACGCTGCGAACAGGCCGCATTCAGCGAACCGGAATTCATGTACACCACCGCGCTGATGGTGAAAAAGGGAAATCCGATGAACCTCAGCGATATGCAGTCGATCAAATCCAGCGGGGCGAAGATGGCCGCGATGACGGGTGCCATCGAATCCGATTACGCCGCGTCGCTCGGCATCGACGCCACCCAGGTGGCCACCCCGCAGGACGGCATGGACGCGGTCACCTCGGGCCGCGCCGACGTGTTCGCGCTCACCGCGATCTCGCTGAACTGGCTGAAGAGCCACACTCCCGACGCGCCGGTCGATGTGACGCCGTCGTTCGTGGCGGTCATCGACGGCAAGCCGCAGGTCGGTGCGGGCGGCACGGTCTTCCGCACCACCGATCCGGACCTGCTAGCCGCCTACAACGCCGAACTCGCCAAGATCACCAGCGACAAGGACAAGTACTTGTCCATCGTCGGCAAGTTCGGCTTCACCGAACGTGAACTGCCCGACCCGAAGTACACGACGGCAAAACTCTGCAAGGGCGAGATCTGACCGGCTCGTGAGCAAGCTCGACGCGGTACGCGATGCCCTCCCCGCGCTGTGGGACGGCATCGTCGTCACGCTGGAACTGACCATCGGCGGTGCGCTGCTCGCGTTCGTCCTCGCCCTGGCGCTCGGTACGGCCGCGCGCTTCCGCTCGCTCGCGGTGCGTGGCAGCGCCCGGGTTCTGATCGAATTCTTCCGTGGTACTTCGCTGTTGGTGCAGATCTTCTGGCTGTTCTATGTGCTGCCGCTGCTCGGCTACAAGCTCGACCCGGTGTTCTGCGGCATCCTCGCGCTCGGCCTCAACTACGGCGCCTACGGTGCCGAGGTGGTGCGCGGCGCGCTGAACGCGGTGCCGCGCGCCCAGTTCGAGGCGGCGGTCGCGCTGAACTTCAGTCCATGGCAACGAATGCGGCGGGTGCTGTTCCCGCAAGCGTGGGCGCTCATGCTGCCCTCGCTGACCAATCTGCTCGTACACCTGCTCAAGGGCACCGCGCTGGCCTCGTACATCACCCTGCACGATCTGACCTACGAGATCGGCCAGCTGCGCAAGACCACCAGCGACACCCTGTTCTCCTTCGGCGTCGGCCTGGTGATCTATTTCGCCCTCGCCTACCTGCTGACCCTCGGCATGAACCTCCTGGAAACCCGCGCCAAAACCAAGCTCGGCCGAGGTGCGTCGCTGAAGGAAGTGCTGCGACTCGCCCCTGACGACGCGAAGGTGACCGCATGAACGCCCAATGGAGCTGGGAGCGCGCCCGCGACGCCCTGCCGGTGCTGTGGGACGGCTTCCAGATCACCCTGCTCGCCACCGTGCTCGGCTTCGCGCTCGCCGCCGTGCTCGGGCTGATGATCGCGATCATCCGCCAGTCGATGCCGCGCTGGATCGCCGCACCCGTCCACGCGGTGAGCGAGTTCGTGCGGCTCACCCCGCTGGTCGTGCAGCTGCTGTTCGCCTACACCCTGCTCACCCAGTTCTCGGCTTTGCAGATCGGCATCACCGTGCTCGGTATCCATTACTCGAGTTATCTCGCCGAGGTGTACCGGGCCGGGATCGAGGCGGTACCGAAGGGGCAGTGGGAGGCGGCGCGCGCGTTGTCGCTGCCGCCGACACGCACCTGGCGGGCGGTGGTGCTGCCACAGGCTATCCGGGCGTCGTTGCCCGCACTCGGCACCAACGCGGTGTCGATGTTCAAGGACACCCCGTTCCTGTTCGCCATCTCGGTGGTCGAACTGGTCACCTCGGCACAGCAATTCGGGGCGCGCAACTTCGCCTACCTGGAGGCGATCACCCTGGCGGGCGTGTTCTTCCTCGTCGCCAGCTACCCGACCTCCGTGCTGATCAGAAGACTGGAGAAGCGACTTGCCTACTACTGACGAGATGATTCGATTCGATCAGGTGGTCAAACGCTTCGGCGCCCTCACCGTGCTCGACCACCTCGATTTCACGGTCGGGCGTGGGGAGAAGGTCACGTTGATCGGCCCGTCGGGGTCGGGCAAGACCACGATCCTTCGCCTGTTGATGACGCTGGAAACCGTGAGCGAGGGCGTCATCTGGGTCGACGGCGAACCCCTCACCCACACCGAACGCAACGGAAAACTGGTGCCCGCCAAGGAGAAACACCTGCGGGCGGTGCGCACCAAGATCGGCATGGTGTTCCAGCAGTTCAATCTGTTCCCGAACATGACGGTGCTCGAGAACATCACCGAGGCGCCGATCCACGTGCTCGGCAAGTCGAAGGACGAAGCGCGCGAGCGGGCACGGCACCTGCTGGATGTGGTCGGCCTGGCCGACAAGGAGAACGCGCACCCCTCCCAGCTCTCGGGTGGTCAGCAGCAGCGGGTGGCGATCGCGCGGTGCTGCGCGATGGACCCGAAGGTGATGCTGCTCGACGAGGTGACCTCCGCGCTCGACCCGGAACTGGTCGGCGACGTGCTCGACGTGCTGCGCACCATCGCCGAGACCACCGACATCACCATGCTGATCGTCACCCACGAGATGCGTTTCGCCCGCGAGGTGTCGGACCGGGTGCTGATGTTCGATGCCGGGCGCATCGTCGAGCAGGGTCCGCCGGAACAGATCTTCGAGGCGCCGACCAACGAGCGGACGCGCAAGTTCTTGGAAGCGGTGCGCTGAGCACCCCCGGGATTTCGGATGCCGTAGTCGGCGAGCACGAGGACGCGGCTTTGCCGGGAGCGGCGGGGTGGGGCGCTGCGGTGATCAACGCGCCGATTACCGTTGACGCTCGTGCTGGTGCTGCTGCCTCCCTCCGAGACCAAGTCCGACGGCGGTTCGGGCGCGCCCCTGAACCTCGACGATCTGGCGATGCCGCAGCTGAGCGCGGTGCGCGACAAGTTGATCACCGAGGTGGTCCAGTTGGCGGCCGACCCTGCCACCTCGGCTGCCGTGCTCGGGCTCGGCAAGGGCGCCGACACCGAGATCGCCCGCAACGCGACCCTACGCACCTCCCCCACGCGACCGGCGCTCGAGCGCTACACCGGCGTGCTCTACGACGCGCTGGACGCGAAGTCGTTCACCAAGGCGCAGCGGGCCAAGGCATATGCCCGGCTCGGCATCGGCTCCGCCCTGTTCGGTGTCGTCCGCGCGGGGGACCCGATCCCCGCCTACCGTCTCTCCGGCGGCACCAAACTTCCCGGCCTGCCCACCCTCTCGGCCCTGTGGCGTGACGTGCTCCCCGACGCCCTCTACGCCGAGGCCGCGGGCGATCTCGTCGTCGACCTGCGCTCGGGCACCTACCAGCAGCTCGGCCGCGTCCCCGACGCGATCACCGCCAACGTCCTCACCGAACACCCCGACGGTTCCCGCACCGTGGTGAGCCACTTCAACAAGCACCACAAGGGGCTGCTCGCCCGCGCGCTCGTCCTCACCCGCGCCGACCCCACCGATATCCGAGGCGTGGCCCGGGTCGCGACCAAAGCCGGTCTGCGCGCCGAAATCGCCTCGCCCACAGAGCTTCTCATCATCACCTGACCTCGAGGTGCGCGCCGGCCCGGTTACCGGTAACGTTCCGCGGTTCGGTCGCGTCCGGCCGGGCATGCGTGATCGAGAGAGTGCTCAATGGGTTTCGGTAGGGGTTTGTTCCGGCGTCGCGAATCTGCTTCGCGGGACGCGATTTTCGGCAAGTGGGCGGTCGACATCCTGCGGGCGTTTCCCGAGGTGGTCTCGGCGGAGTTCGATGCGTCCGAGTTCCACGTCGATGTCGTCTACGCCGACGGCGCGATTCAGCAGTACGGCCTGCAGACGCCGTACCGGCTGGCCGAGGGCCTCGACGGTGAGGAAGCGGTGCAGCTGCTCGTCGAGTACTTGCGCCGTGCGGTGACATCGCGAACGGTGATGACCGAACCCGTAGCGGGCTGGTTGTCGGCGGCGCCGACGTTGCGCTCGGTGCTGCGGCCGGCCGGTGACCTCACCCTCGAGTTCCAGGGGAAACGGATCGGCGACCACATGCTGTGGCGGCCGCTGCTGCCCTGCCTCACCGAGCGCGTGGTGATCGACCTGCCGACGTCGATGCGCACAGTGTCCCCGGACGATCTGGTCGAGTGGGGTGTGGATGCCGATACCGTCTTCGCCACCGCCCGCGCCAACATGATCGACTTCGCGGTGGAGACCGTGTCGCTGTTCGACACCGAGGACGGTGTGCTGTTCCTCCCGGACGACGACGGTGATCTCTACGCGGGGTCGCTCCCGCTGGTCGACGGCTGGCTGGCCGGGCTCGGCAACAAGGCGGGTGCGCAGCCGCTGTTCTTCGTGCCTGGCAGCTACGGAGTGCTCGCCGGCGTGGCCAGTTCTCCCGAGCGGGTCTGCGAGCTGGTCGCCGCCGCCCGGGAGATGTTCGACAATGCCGTTCGACCCGTGTCACCCGCTCCCTACACGGTCGACGAGCGGGGCAGGCTGGTGCCGTTCACCGTGCCGATCGACCACCCCGCGTGGGCGGCGATCCGTTCCGCCGAGGCCGCGCTCTCCGCCCCGGTGCATGCCGCGCAGTACCAGAGCCTGCACGCCGAGGCCGAAGCAGGCCGACTCGACGAGCACGCCGCCGAGCTGCTGCATGTACGGGCCGCCGACGGAATCGAGGAAACGGTGGCCGCGTGGACCGATACCGTGCCCACACTGCTGCCGCGGGCACACGTCGTCAGCATGGTCGACCCGACGACACACTCGCTGTTCCAGGTTCCGTGGGAGGTGCTGGATCGCGAAGTCGGCTTGCGGGCCGTGCCCGGCCTGTTCCCGCCCCGCTTCCTGGTCGAACATCACCCCGATCAGGCGACGCTGGCCAGGATGCGGGCCGCGGGGAGGTGGGGAACGGGTTAGATCTGCGCCGCCGCGAGGGCCGCGCGCACCTCGTCGGCACTCGCGGGCTTCGACGCGGGCGGCCAGTTGCTGTCGGCGGCGTACGGCTGGACGTAAACCGGCGTATCCCTTTGGGAGCGGCGGCTTTCCGGGAGACCACCACCGTCGACAACGTCGTAACCGAGGCTGTCGATGAACTCGGCGGCCAGCTTCTTGGCGTCGGCGTCGTCACCGAAGATCGGCAGGGCGGAGCGGTCGGCGGCGCCTGCCGGCCGGGCGAGTTCGGCCAGGTTGGCGTAGGCGATGTTGTTGAACGCCTTGACCACCTTCGACTCGGGCAGGTGCGCTTGCAGGAGTTCGCTGGTGGTGGTCTCGTCGGCGTCGAGTTCGGGGAACGCGCCGTCACGCTCGGGGTAGTAGTTGTTGGTGTCGAACACCACCTTGCCCGCCAGTGGGGCGACGGGGACGTCGCGATACGCCTTCAGCGGGACGGTGACCACCACGTAGTCACCCGCCTCGGCCGCTTCGGCGGGGGTGGCCGCGCGGGCGCGAGGGCCGAGTTCGGCCACCAGGTCCGCCAGGGTTTCCGGGCCACGCGAATTGCTGAGGACCACGTCGTGACCCGCGTCGACCGCGAGCCGGGCCAGGGTGGAACCGATGAATCCGCTACCGATCAATCCGAGTGTCGTCATGTGCCGGGTCAACCGATGGGGCGCCACGATTGTTCCCCGCGGAAACTCGGCGGCGCCCCCGGTGCGCTATTCGCCGACAGGCGAGTTCAGGGAGATGAGATTGCCGCAGGTGTCGTCGAAGACGGCGGAGGTCACCTGGCCCATGGGCTGGGGCGGCTGGGTGAAGAAGACACCCAGGTCGGTCAGGCGGCGGTATTCGGCGTCGATGTCGTCGACGGTGAAGATCATCATCGGAATACCGTCGGCGCTCAACGCCGTCTTGTAGGCCTTCGCGGCAGGGTGCTGGTCGGGCTCGAGCAGCAGCTCGATGCCGTCGGGGTCGGCGGGCGAGACCACGGTCAGCCACGAGTACTCACCAAGGGGCACTTTGTGTTTCACCTGGAAACCGAGCACCTCGGTGTAGAACTTCTCGGCCTTGTCCTGGTCGTCGACGAAGACGCTGGTGACGCCGATGCGGATCATGTGTCCTCCTGGGGAATGGGCCACCGCGCCGTCAGCTCGCGCAGCGGGGTGAAGTCGCGGTAGTGGAATTTGTAGCGGCCGACGCGGCTCGTGCGGACCAGGCCCGCCGCCTCGAGCACACCGAGATGCTGGGTGATCGCCTGCCGCGAGGAGCTGATGCCGTGCTTGGTCACGAGCCTGCCGCACAGTTCGAACAGGGTCTGACCGTCACGATCGGCCAGTTCGTCGAGCAGCGCGCGTCGTGTCGAGTCCGCCAGGGCGGTGAAGATATCGCTCACGGCGAGCACTCCTTGTCTCTTCCGCAATCACCATAGGCAAGTAGCTACTTGCCTGTCAATCCAACAGATACCGTGACGCAGCACAAAGACAACGGGGTCGCCGCCGCCTACCCTGAACTCGGCCGACCGACCCGACGCCGACGACCGCTCGATCCCCAGGATGTTCGATGACCAACCGCATGCGCGCTCTCGTTGCGGCGCTGACCGTTTCGGTGTCCGCAGTGTTCTCGGCCGGAGCGCACGCCGAACCCGCGAGCGGGGCCGCCTATGTGGCCCTCGGCGATTCCGGTGCCGCGACCACCGGCGCCGCGAACTTCGACCTCACCGCTCCGCTGCAGTGCGCTCGCTCGACGGCCAACGCACCGAAGCTGGTGGCGCAACGGCTCGAACTCACCCTCGACGACCGCACCTGCAGTTCGGCGAAGATCCCGCACCTGACCCAGCAGCAGGGACCGGGTATCGCCCCGCAACTGGACGCGCTCGGGCCCGCGACACGGCTGGTCACACTGCACATCGGCGCCAACGACGCCGACATGACCCAGTACATCCTCGGCCGGTGCCACCTGGGCGGTTGCGGGACGGACCACGGCTGGGACGAGAAGATCGACGCGATCGCCCCGAGCTACGCGGCAGCGCTGGACGACATCACCCGCCGCGCCCCGAACGCCGTCATCGTCGTCGACGGCTGGCCGACCTACCTCACCGACCACAGCTGCCCGGCCATGGCCGGACTGCGCGACGCCGACGCCGCCTACATCCAGTCCAAGTTCGAACGGCTCAACGCGGTGGTCGCGCGCGAAGCCGCCGCGCACGGTGCGATCTATGTCGACACTGTCGCCGCGTCCCGCCAGTTCGGGATGTGCGCGGATCCGTCGGCGCGCTGGTTCGACCCGATCCTGGCCGACCGCACGCTGCTGCCCTATCACCCGACCCTGGCCGGACAGCGCGGCGTGGCCGACCTCATCGTCGCCGCGATCGAATCGAACAACGCGCTCGCGCGCTGAGCGCCGCCCGGATACCGTGGCCGTCATGGTCTCCTGGGGTGCGCTGGCGTCGTTCGCCGGACTGGCGTTGCTGATCGTTCTGGTGCCGGGCCCGAGCGTGTTGTTCACCATCGGACGGGCGCTCACCGCCGGTCGGCGGACCGCGTTGCTGAACGTGATCGGCAACGCCGTGGGCGTCTATCTCCAGGTCGTCGCCGTCGCGTGTGGCGTGGGGGCGGTGGTGATGGCGTCGGCGACGGTGTTCACCGCGATCAAGCTCGTCGGCGCGGGTTACCTTGTGTACCTGGGTATTCAGGCCTTCCGGCACCGCACCCAACTGCACGATGCCATGCGGCTCGGGCCCGACGGTCGCGACGGCAACGCGGTCGCGGCATTGCGCGACGGGTTCATCGTCGGCCTGGCGAACCCGAAGACCATCGTCTTCTTCGCGGCGCTGCTCCCCCAGTTCGTCGACCCCGCACGCGGCGGCGTACCGCAGCAGATGTTGATCCTCGGCCTGTGCATCCCTGTGTTCGGCCTCGTGTTCGATTCACTGTGGGCGCTGGCGGCCGGCTCGGCCAGGACCTGGTTCGCACAGTCACCGCGACGCCTGGCCGCGGTCGGCGGGACAGGCGGGTTGGTGATGATCGGCCTCGGCGCGTCGCTCGCGCTGACCGGACGCAAGGACTAGCCGGACAACCCGATGAGTTCGGCCGCGAGGTTGGCGCGAGCGAGCCCCTCGTACCGCTGATAGGCCCGCGGCGTGCGGAACAGGCGCGGTTGCTCGGCGAGGTTGCGCAGCACCGAGGCACGGCCCGCACGGAACAGGTCGTCGGGGACGTGGCGGTATTCCTCGCGGATCGCGGCCGCGTAGGCGGCGTACTCCTGCGCTGTCCCACCGAGCACGACCAGGTCGGCGTCGCAGAGCACCGCGCCGTTGGCATCGCCGGCTTCCGGGTTGTGACCGCGGGTGAGGACCACCAGGCGCACCACCTCGTTCACCAGCTCTGGTGTGGCGCCGAGTGATTCGAGCACGTCGCGAGCCAGGTCGGCGCTGCGTTCCTCGTTGTCGGCGCGGTCGACGGCGTAGATCGCGTCGTGGAAGAAGGCCGCGTAGCGCACGGCGTCGATATCGGTTGCGGCATCGGCCAATTCGTCGATGGCGTCGAGCATCACCGCCAGGTGGGTGAGGGTGTGGTAGCGACGGTGTGGTTCGGCGTAGCGGCCGATGATGCCGATCCCGATGGCTTCGGAGTCGGTCCCGGCCAAGGCGATCCACCGGTCGAGCAGGTTCTCCGCGAGCACAGACATCCCTCCAGTCTCATGCCGCGTCAACTGTCGGGCAACCCCGTCTTCACCACGAGAACCCGAATACCGTTCTGCCACAACGGGCCGGAATGCCGGGCATGACCGCCGCGTTCGTACCGGTATGACCCGAACCATCACGCTGTCCGAAGAGTTGTCCACCTATATCGACAACGAGAAGGCGTATGCCACCGTCGCCACCCTCGGGCCCGACGGGCATCCGCACCTGACTGTCGTCTGGATCAAACGCGACGGCGACGACCTGCTCTTCTCCACCACCGTCGCCCGCCAGCAGGCCAAGAACCTGGCCCGCGACCCCCGCGTCACCGTGATGGTCAATCCGCCCGAACGCCCGTTCGTCTATGCCGCCATCCGCGGCACCGCCACCCTCGTCCCGGATCCCGATCGTCTGCTCCCCGACGAGTTGTCCCTGAAATACACCGGTCTGCCCTACGCGGAGTTCAACCCGGCCTCGGTAGACGACGCCGAACGGGTGACGGTACGGATCACGCCGTACAAGGTCACCGGCCGCCTCTGAGGCTCAGGCCTGCTGGGCTTCCTCCTGGGCATGCTGGGCCTGGGCCAGCTGACCCGGCGTGAAACGCAGTGTCACCGCCACCACGGCGGCCAGCAGCGCCAGACCCGAGCAGACGAGCAGGACTGTGGTGTAGCCGCTGGTGAGCGCGTCGAGCTGGGGTCCGGTCATGGCCGACACCTTGGTGTCGGGGCTGCCGCCGAGCGACAGGGTGCGCGAGGCCGCGATCGGGCTGAGCAGTCCGATCGCGATCGGCGTGGCCAGGTTCATGAACATCTGCCCTACCGCCGAGAGCGGGCCGATATCGGACGGCGGCACGTCGACCAGCACGCACAGCGGTGCGAGCACCATCGCCACACCCACCCCGAACCCGATGACGACGAGCAACGGCAGCAGCGTGGTGAAGTAGCCGATGTGGCGATCGAGTGTCGACCCGAACAGCAGCGCCCCCGACAGCACGAGCGCGGCGCCGGTCAGCAGCCAGCGCGGCGGCACGAGCAACGCCGCCTTGGAGGCCAGCGCGCCGCCGACGCCGATGCCGATGGTGAACGGGATGCAGGCGATACCGGCGTGCAGTGGGCTGTAGCCGAGCGAGTTCTGCAGCATCTGGGCGACGAAGAAGGTCATCGCGCCGAGCACCGCGCCCGCCAGGAAGATCAGCAGGAAGGTCGAGTTGCGGTCGCGGCTGTCGAACAGCGACCACGGCAGCAGCGGATCGGCTTCGTTGCGTTCGATGAGCACGAACGCCACGAGGAGCACGACGCCGACGATCAACGAGGTCAGGATGACCGGGCTGCCCCACCCCCACGACGGCCCCTCGGTAGCGCCGAACACGACCAGCGCGCAGGCGAGAGTCCCGAGCACCGCACCCTTCACGTCGAGGGGTGCCCGGTGGTGGGCGGTGTCGGAGAGCGTGTACATCGCGCCGACCACGATCAGCGCGCCGATCGGCACATTGATGAGGAAGATCATCCGCCACGACATCTCGGTGAGCAGACCACCGATCACCAGGCCGCTCACCGACCCGATGCCCGCCATCGATCCGACGACGGCCACCGCCTGGTTGCGTGCCTTACCCGGCGCGAAAGTGGTGGCGACAAGCGCGAACGCGGTCGGTGCCGCGATCGCCGCGCCCGCACCCTGGAAGGCGCGCGCGATCAGCAGCGCCAGCTCGCCCTGGGCGAGGCCACAGGCCAGCGAGGCGGCGGTGAACAGGCCGACACCGGTGATGAGCATGCGTTTGCGGCCGAAGACGTCACCGAGGCGGCCGCCGAGCAGCATCATGCCCGCGAAGGTGAGGCCGTAGGCGGTGACGGTCCACGCGCCGCCCGAGCTGGACAGGCCGAGTTCGTCCTGCAGGCGGGGCAGCGCGAAGATCACGACGGTGCCGTCGAGCACGACCATGAACTGCAGGCCGCTGAGAACGATGATCGCGAGCCCGAAGGCCGACTGCTTCACCGGGGACTGCTTCGAGGCAGCGGGGTTTTCGAGCACAGTCGACCACTGTAAACGACACCGTCGGCGCCACCCGCCGCGATCGTGACCTCAGGCGGGATCGGCGGCCTCGGCGCCGAAGGCCGCCGTCGGCCCGATGACGATGATCGCGGGCGGCCGGATGCCCTCCTGCTTGACCCGCTCGGCGACGGTGGCCAGGTCGGCGCGCACCACCCGCTGGGTGCGCAGGGTGCCCTCCTGGATGACGGTGGCCGGAGTGTCGGCGGGCTTGCCGCCGTCGAGCAGGGCGGCGGCGAACTTGTCGATACGTTCCACGGCCATCATCAGCACGAGGGTGCCGCGCAGCTTGGCCAGCGCCGACCAGTCGACCAGCGAGTCCGGGTGATCCGGGGCGACGTGTCCGCTCACGACCACGAATTCGTGGGTCACCCCGCGATGGGTCACCGGGATGCCCGCGGCACCGGGTACCGAGATGGGGCTGGTGATGCCGGGTACCACCGTCACGGGGATGCCCGCCTCGGCGCACGCCTCGAGCTCCTCGTACCCGCGCCCGAAGACGTACGGGTCGCCGCCCTTGAGCCGGACGACGAACTTGCCCGCCTTCACGCCCTCGACGAGGGCGAGGTTGATCGCCTCCTGCGCCATGGACCGGCCGTAGGGGATCTTCGCCGCGTCGATGACCTCGACGTGCGGGCCGAGTTCGGCGAGCAGTTCCGGCGGGGCGAGCCGGTCGGCGACAACCAGGTCGGCGCGGGCGAGCAGGCGGCGGCCGCGCACGGTGATGAGGTCGGGGTCGCCCGGTCCACCACCCACGAGCGCGACGCCGGGCGTCACGGGTTCCGAATCATCGGTCACCACACCGGATTGCAGTGCTTCGAGCAGGCCGTTGCGGACGGCGGCCGAGCGGCGGTGCGCACCGCCGGCGAGGACGCCGAGGGTGAGACCGTCGTAGCGGGCGGTCGCCGGGGTGACGGCGGTGCCGTCGCGGGCGATGTCGGCGCGCACGCAGAAGATCCGTTTGGCGGTGGCCTCGGCGACCACGGCGGCATTGGTCTCGGGTTCGTCGGTGCAGGCCATCGCGTACCAGGCCTCGTCGAGGTCGCCGTCGCGGTAGTCGCGCAGTTCCACGGTGAGTTGCCCCGCTGTTGCCATGCCCTCCACAGCGGGGGTCACGGCCCGGCTGATCACGTGCACCCGCGCACCCGCCGCCACGAGCAGCCCGAGCCTGCGCTGGGCGACAGTGCCGCCGCCGACGACAACGACTCTTCGCCCACGCAGATCGAGCCCGACCAGGTAGTTCGGGTCCCCGGCGGGCTGGGTCGATGCGGTGTCAGACGTGTTCGGCACAATGTCCGAGCCTAGTTCGTGACGTGCCGATCCCCGCACCCACCCGGCCGTTGCGGTGTCGGCCCGCTGCCTCGTGCCGGTGGGCCCGATGGACGCCGCGCCGCGCGCGCCCCGCCGCACAGTGCACGGCTCAGCCCAGGTACGGGTTGTTCTGCACCCACCGGAAGCCGGTGCCGCGCAAGGGGAAACTGTCGAGGTCGACGCGGGTGAGGACGACGGTGGCCTGCTTGCCCGCGATCTCGCCGCGCAGGGTGAGCCGGTCGTCGGCGCGGTCCACGGCGAGGGTCGCATATGGTGTCGGCGCCTGATCGGGTGCGGTCGGGGCGGTTGCGATCGTGAGGTTCGCGGCCGCGGGGTCGACGGTGGCCATGACCGGGACGATCGTGTCGTCCATGCGCTGATAGCCCGCCGTGCCCTTGTCGACGATGAGGCGCTGCCAGCGCACGGGATCGGTGGCCAGCGGTGCCACCGGCACCTGGTCGATCGAGAACTCCGACACCTCCCAGATGCCGTACAGCTCCGGTTCCGGTACGCCCCCGCCGTATTCGCGCCACGAGTCCGTGGTCACCACGATCATTCCGGCCACGATCCACACCGCCGCCGCGAGCTGCACCACGGTGGCCCACCGATTCGCCCGCGCGGACCGGAACAGTGCGGGCTGCACCATCGGACCGGATGCGCGTTCCAGCACAAGCACATCCAGTAGCCGCCGCGCCTGCGGGGCGAGCAGCACCAAGCTCATCAGCAGCAGGTGGCCGGACAGCATCTTCACCGGCACGTCGAAGGTGAGGTTCAGCAGGAACACCTGGGCCATGCTGATCACGCTGAGCATGGCACCGAGCGTCGCGGTGCGCGGCCAGAACAGCAGCAGCCCCGCGAGCACCTCGGCGGCACCCAGCGCCACCTCATAGGCCGGTGCCGAACCGACCTGCGTCCACAGCATCGCCATCGGGCTCAGGTCGCCTACCCGGGTGAGCAGGGTGGTCAGCGCCGGTTCCGGCATCTGGGTGGGGACCAGTTTCGTGAAACCGTAGAACAGCATCTGCCCGCCGACAGCCAGGCGCAGGCCGGTGAGGAACCAGCTCGCCACCCGGGGATAGGCGCGGCGGCGGCGGTCAAGAATCGACCACACCGCGGTGACCAGGATCGCGACCATCAGCACCAAGCCGCACTGGATCCAGATGGCGGCCTGGTCGCCGCTGCCGTTCATCTCCAGCTCGGCGTACACGCCGAACACGTGCTCCCCGATCCAGCTGCTCACGGGGGCCAGCGTGAGCAGCTGCCAGGCAACGGCGTCCTCGGGCATCTTCAGCGCGATCACGCCGAGGAAGACGAAGGTGATCTGAGCCATCCACAGGCAGAACAGGCCGAAGTAGGCGACGCAGAACCGGAACGCGATCAGGCTGAGCGGGTGCCACCTGGGCGCCGGTGCACGCACCGGCTCCTCGACTGTGCGCTCCGCGGCGACTGCGGTCACTACGTACCTCCCTATCGAAAACGGCTGTCCGGCAAGCTTTACCGAGAACGACACGCACGCGCATCGGGGGAAACCCCGATCTTGGAGGTGTCAACCCTGAATCCCGCTCACCGACGCCCGCCTTACATTCCGGCCGGTCTTCCGGTACGCCGGTACGGAACACGTTTCACCACGCCGACAGGGGACCCCACGTATGTCCGAGGACACGGACCACACCGCGCAGCAGTCGCTGACCGTCACCGAGCTCGATCTCGACGCATTCGGCGAGCGGCTCTCGGGGTGGCTGTCGGGCAAGGTCGGCGCCGACGCCCCGCCGACGATCGGCAACCTCAGCAAGCCGGCCACCGGCGGCATGTCGAGCACCACGGTTCTGTTCGATGCCGAATGGTCGGTGAACGGGGTCGCCGAGAACGGTTCGTTCGTCGCCCGGATGGCGCCCGAGGACTCGTCGTTTCCGGTGTTCCAGTCCTATGACCTGCCGTTGCAGTACCAGGTGATGTCGGGTGTCGCGGCGGCGTCGGCGGTTCCCGTGCCCGCCCTGCGGTGGCTCGAGACCGACGAATCCCTGTTCGGTACCCCGTTTTTCGTCATGGACAAGATCGATGGCCAGGTGGTCGCCGACAATCCGCCGTACGTGTTCTTCGGCTGGGTGTTCGACGCCACCCCCGCAGAGCGCGCAGGCATCACCGCCGAGACCGTCAAGGTGATCGCCCAGGTGCACGCGATCGACGATGCGGCACAGCGCTTTCCGGCGCTCGACGGCGAAGGGTCCGCACTGCGCAGGCATTTCGAGGCTCAGCGCGCCTGGTACCGGTGGGCGCTTGCAGACGACGGCGTCGACATCCCGCTGATCGAGCGCGCCTTCGACTGGCTGGCGGCGAACTGGCCCGCCGAGACCGGCGCCGAGGTGCTCAACTGGGGTGACGCGCGCCCCGGCAACATCCTGTTCGACGGCTTCACCCCGGCCGCGGTGCTGGACTGGGAGATGGCCACCCTGGGCCCCCGCGAGCTCGACCTGGGCTGGCTGATCTTCATCCACCGGTTCTTCCAGGACATCGCCACCCGGTTCGACCAGCCCGGCCTCGCCGACTTCCTGCGCCGCGACGACGTGGTCGCCGAGTACGAGAAGCTCACCGGCCACACCGTCACCGACCTGGACTTCTACATCGTGTACGCGGCGCTGCGCCACGCCATCGTGATGGCGCGGATCAAGCGGCGGATGATCCATTTCGGCGAGGACACCGTGCCCGACGAACGCGACGACTACATCATGCACCGGCGCGGACTCGAAGCGCTGCTCGACGGCACCTACGAATGGGACTGACGATGAACGCGATCATGCCCGTCCCCCTGGACGAATACCCGGTCCATCAGACGCCGCTGTCGCTGGCCCGGGTGGCGACCAGCGACCGGAACTTCTACGACCGCTACTACTTCAACGCCTTCGACCCCGCCGGTGACACCATGCTCATCACCGGGTTCGGCGTGTACCCGAACCTGGGTGTGGTCGACGCGTTCGCGTGCGCACGCCAGGGCGACACCCAGCACAGTGTGCGGTTCTCCGACGCGCTCACCTCGCGTGATCTCGACACCCGCGTCGGCGGTTACCGCATCGAGGTGATCGAACCGCTGCGGAAGTTGCGCGTGGTGTGCGAGCACGACGATCTCGGTTTCGACCTCACCTGGACCGGGGCACAGCCGGCCGTGCAGGAACAACCGCATCTGATCCTGTCCGGCACGCGGCCCATCATCGAGGCCTCGCGTTTCGCCCAATTGGGTTCGTGGGCGGGCACTCTCGCGGTGCACGGGCGCGACTACGCCGTCGACCCGGCGGTGTGGACCGGCAGCCGCGACCGTTCCTGGGGCATCCGTCCCTCCGGCGAACCCGACCCGGCGGGCAGGCCGACGGGCATGGGTGGTTTCTGGTGGTTGTACGCGCCGCTGCGGTTCCCCGATTTCGCCATCGTGGTGATCGTGCAGGAGGAACCCGACGGCACCCGCACCCTCAACAACGCGGTGCGCATCTGGAACGACGGCCGCAAGGAACAACTCGGCTGGCCGCGCATGACCTGGGTCTACGAGCCGGGCACCCGCCACCCGCGCTCGGTCCGCCTCGACATGACGACTCCCGACGGCAAGCCCCTCGAGGTCGAGATCGAGTCCCGCCCCGGCATCGCCCTGCACGTGGGCTGCGGATACGGCGCCGACCCCGACTGGACCCACGGCCGCTGGATGGGTGAGAACTGGTCGCTGTCGAGCACCTACGACCTCACCGACCCCGCCGTCCAGGCCCGCGTCCCCTACGGCGTGATCGACCACATCGGCCACGCCCGCTGCGGCGACGCCGAGGGCTGGGGCCTGTTCGAACACGCCTCCATGGGCCGCCACGACCCCACCGGTTTCGCCGATTGGTCCTCGGTCGCCCCCTGAGGGTGAGGAACATCCGCGCGAGAGGAAAGGGGCCGCCGCGACAACGAGGTCGCGGCGGCTCCGTTTTCCTGTGCTGTGAACTTCTATGCGGCCGTGGCGAAGTCGGCCAGCAGCGACGGCACGGCGGCGTCGAAACCGGCGACATCGAGCATGCCCGCGTCGTCGGGATCGGCGATGCTGAAGTTCGTCGCGGTCATACCGACCACCACCAGCTTGGCTCGCGGGTTCACCTCGCGGCGGTAGCGAGCCAGCGCCTGGTGCGGGTGCATCGAACCCGCCCATGTCTCGTAGTCGGTGAAAACCGAGAACACGTCGACCTCGATGCCCTTGTCCAGCGCGTGCAGGATGGGCAGCGCGCAGTCGGTTCCGCCGAACGGCAGTCCCGACACCGCGCGCACGGCGTCGTCCAGGCGCTGACGCGGTGAGATCGCCAGCTCCGACAGCGCGTTCGACTGCGACCAACCCTTTCCGCCACTGGTGAATCCGACGATCTGGTGCCGGGGTTCGGTGCGGGCGGTGACCAGGGCGAGCGCGGCCGAAGCCTCGCGTGCCGACAGCGGCAGACCGCCGATCTGCGCGGTCATCGAGCCGGACACGTCGAGCGCGAGCAGGTGCCGCAGACCGGTCGGGTTCACCAACTCGAACGCCGCGTAGAACGCGGCATCGAGTGCGTCGACCACAGGAGCCGACGGCGTCCAGCTGCCCGAACCGCGTGCCGAACGCCCGGAAGCGTAGGTACGCAGAGCGATCAGCACCGAGACAGGGTGCACCCGGGCCGCGCGCAGCCGCGCCGGATCGGTGAGCTGGGCGCAGATCGCGGCCGTCCGCGATCCGAGCGGGTCCAGCAGGCCGAGCCGGGTGAGACGCGGGAGCTGACGCAGCAGTGCTGTCTGCGGAATCCCGTTGTCCAGCAGCGCCTCCCATACTTCGGGCGAGTTCAGCGCGGCATCGGGCAGCATTTCCCAGCCGAGCCGGTACTCGCGAACCAGCGCGGGCACCTGATCGGCCGGGGCGTTCTGCGCACGCTGGAAGCCCTCGACCACGGCCAAGCCGTCGAGTTCCGTTGCGCGACCGCAGATCCAGTCGAACAACCTGCGCCGTTCGTCCTCGGTGGCCGCCGGGTGTGACAGGCGAAGCAGGTCGCGGTGCGTCCAGCCTTCACGCTGCCGGTACTTGACCGCCTGGAAGGCGAGCGCGTCGACCGGCTTGTCCAGGTACCAGTTCGCCACTGCCCGGCGCAGCCCGCGACCCCAGCCGCGGAACTGCTCGATGTACCCGGCGAACAGGAACAGGTGCGTGCCGGTGCGCGCGACCTGCGGCAACGCGGCCAGCGCGGCCCGACGCCCGTCGACATCGCCGACCGATGCGGCGGCGGCGAGTGCGAACAGCGCGGGATTCTGTCGTGGTGCGCGACCAGAGGTGGAGATCTCCACGATCTCGCGCACCAGGTCGGCGGTGTGCTCGGCCGCGTACTCGACGAGGAACTCGGCGTTGTCGGCGGTGAGCGCGGCGGGGCTCACGTAGTAGGTTCCCGATTCGGTGCCGAGCGTGAGGAAGCGGCGCACCCGCGCCTGCGGCGTGATGTCGAAAACGTAGCCACCGGCGTTGTTCACGACCTGACGATTGTCGGCCGGTGCGGACTGCGGTGTGCTGCGACGGTTGAACCGCGACAGAATATTCATTGTTCCCCTCCGATACGCCCGTGGGCGTCGATATTCGGCCCCGGACCCGGCGGGGCATGTATGCGGAATGGGGCAGGCGTGGTGTTTTCGACCGGAGACGGAAATTGCTTTCCGACGCGGGGTTCGAACCCGCTCGACTTATGAGGTCACCAGATAACCGACCGAATCCGGCCCGCCCTATTCCGTCGCAATCGCACAGCGGGCGTGTGTGTCCCGACCGGACGCGCCGAGTGCTCTACCAGACTGAGCTACCGCCACCGCGCGGTGGCGGGCAGGATTCGAACCTGCGTCCGCTTGGTCCAGAGGTAACCGATCAGTGCCGGCCCGCCGTACGACTGCTGGAGCAGACGTTACTGTGCGCGGCCGATCTTGCCCAGTGAATTAAATCGGGTCGGTGTACGCCACTGCCACGACGATTCCGTCGACAATTGTTCGACCACATACTGATTCGCCATTCCCGGCGAGTAGAGCGGCGGCTTCCGCGACGCTGGGGGTACCGACCGCGAATTCGGTGCGTGGCGAGCTGTGCGCAACCTCGACCGCGGACAATTCCTCGGCGGTGAATCCGAGCAGCGCGACACCGAGTATCGCGGCGGCCACCCGCACTTCCGGCTCGGCGGCTCGGGTGTCGAGCGTCGCCAGGCAGGCGATGCGGTAATCCCCGACAACCTCTTCGACGGCTCGCACGATGCGATCCGATGTGGTGCCGGGGCGCAGACCGATGCCGACCGCGACTCGGTCCGGCGAACCCCTACCGTCCGTCACCGACGACCCGTCATCGAGATTCGAAGCCCGTTGCGGCGGCGACGAATCGGCGGATGGCATCAGGATTACCGGCAGGGTGGGTGTGCAGGTAAGAGGCATGAACCTGGCCCACCACCGCACCTTCGGAGACGGACTGTGTTGTGCGCCAGCCCCATGCGGCCTTCGCCGTGCCCGCCTTGGTCAGGCGGGTGCGGTGGAATTCGTGGCCGCGTACTCGGGCGCCCGCTTGCCACAGCACGGAGTCGTGCAAGGCGACGGCGTCGCGGTAGCCGAGGGTGAGGCGGGGGCCGAATTCGGCGTCGGCGTCGATCACGCCTGCCATGGGATGCCCGTCGAGGGAGCGGGTGAGGTAGAGCAGTCCGGCGCATTCCGCGTGGATCGGGAGACCGTGGGTGGCGCCGTCGGCGATCGCGCTGCGTAGGCGTACGTTCGCCGAGAGTTGCGCGGCATGCTCCTCCGGGAAGCCACCGGGAAGCACCAGACCCGCTGTGTCCTCGGGCAATTCGTCGGTCAGTGGATCGAAGACCACGACCTGCGCGCCCGCTGCCAGCAGCAATTCTCTGTGCTCGGCGTAGCCGAAGGTGAAGGCAGCGCCGCCGGCCATCGCGATCACCGGCCCCCCGATCCGGGTGCGGCGCTCGCCGGCAGTCGCGTCCGTGATCGTGGTGGTCTGCCCGGTTCGCGCAGGCGGCGCAGGTTCGACCGGCCTCTCCGCGGCGTGCGCGGACTGGGCCATCCCTGCTGTAACTCCGGGTTCGGTCGACGAGGGCAGAGCTCGGCCGGACAGAGTGGCTGCGGCCTGCGCGTTCGGGTCGGTCGGCAGTGGGGATCGCTCGGACGACATCGCCGGGGCGGGACCGTGTGGAGTTCGCGCGGTAGAGGGCGACCCGCCGAGCTCGCCGGACGACTGCTTTCGATCGGGCACAGCTCGATCGGCGGCTGCGGCCAGTTCGGTCAGCGGATCCCAGGCGGGGCCCCGCACCGATCCACCGGCCAGGGCGACGATGGCCGGGAGGTCGACGTGGGCGGCGACCAGGGTGGTCATCGCGTCGACCGCGCGGGTGGCGGCGGTGCCGTGTTCGACGGCGGGGATGAGGCCGAGATGACGTGAGGGGACTTCCAATTCGGTCATCCGGGGTAGCACGCCGAGGACGGGGATGCCCACGCGGTCACACGCCGAGCGCAGGACCTGTTCGTGGCGTTCGCTGCCGACGCGGTTGAGGATCACTCCACCGAGACGGACCGAGGAGTCGAAGGTGGCGAATCCGTGGAGCAGGGCGGCCAGACTCTGCGAATGCCCGCGCGCGTCGACGACCAGCACGACGGGTGCGCCGAGCAGGCTCGCCACCTGCGCGGTGGAACCCTCGGCCACCGGTTCCGTCCGGTGCTCATCGATACGCCCGTCGAACAGGCCCATCACGCCCTCGACAACCGCGATATCGCACCCCTGCGCGCCGTGGCGGTACAGCGGGACCACCCGATCCTCGCCTACCAGAACAGGATCGAGGTTCCGGCCGGGGCGTCCGGCGGCGAGCCCGTGATACCCGGGGTCGATGTAGTCCGGGCCGACCTTGAACGGCGCCACCTGGTGCCCGGCCCGCCGCAACGCGCCGATGAGCCCGGTGGCCAGCGTCGTCTTGCCGCTACCCGACGCCGGGGCCGCGATAACGATCGCCGGCGCGCTCACGGTCGCCGCTCCCACACGACCGTCGTTCCACTTCCCGTTCGCTCCACAACGGCTGCCGAGCCAGTCACCATTCGATGCCGCGCTGACCCTTGCGGCCCGCGTCCATCGGGTGCTTCACCTTGGTCATCTCGGTGACCAGGTCGGCGGCATCGATCAGGGCCTGCGGTGCGTCGCGTCCGGTGATGACGACGTGCTGGTTACCCGGCCGGTTGGTGAGTGTCTCGACGACCTCGTCGATATCGACCCAGCCCCACTTCAAGGGGTAGGTGAACTCGTCGAGCACGTAGAAGCGGTGCTGCTCGGCGGCGAGCCGCCGGGAAATCTCCTGCCAGCCCGCGAGCGCGGCGGCGGCGTGGTCTTCCTCGGTCCCGTGCTTGCGGGTCCACGACCACCCCTCCCCCATCTTGTGCCACTCCACCGCGCCGCCCGCGCCGGTCTCCTCGTGCAGGGTGCCGAGGGTCCGAAACGCCGCTTCCTCGCCGACCTTCCACTTCGCGCTCTTCACGAACTGGAACACGGCAACGTCGAAACCCTGATTCCAGGCCCGCAACGCCATCCCGAACGCCGCCGTCGACTTTCCCTTGCCCGGCCCGGTGTGCACGGCGAGCACGGGTTGATTACGCCGCTGCCGCGTGGTCAGCCCGTCCGCGGGGACGACCTCGGGAACACCCTTGGGCACAGCAATCTCCTTCTCTTCACGCTCGGCTGAGGCTCAGGCCGCGCGGTTCGTCGGGTAGCCGGACGAACGAACCACATCCGCGACGGATTCGCCGGTCAGTTCATCGAGGCGTAGGTAGCGGGCGCGCAGGTCGCGGGCCAGTTCGGCGGCGAGGCCGAGGCGGATCATGCCGCGTTCGCAGTCGATGACCATGGTGGCGTGGCCTTCGCCCGCGAGGAGGCGAGCGGCGGTGCGGGCGCGCGGGAGGGGGTCGGTGCCGCCGGTGGCGCGGCCGTCGGTGAGCAGGACGAGCATCGGGCGGCGGCGAGGGTCGCGCACGTGTTCGCGGGCGATCACCTCGCGGGCCTTCAGCAAACCGGCCGCGAGCGGTGTCTTCCCGCCGGTGCGCAGACCGGCCAGGCGGCGCACGGCGATATCGACCGAGGAGGTCGGCGGCAGGACCAGCTCGGCCTCGCTGCCGCGCACGCTGATCACCGCCACCTTGTCGCGGCGCTGGTAGGCGTCGCGCAGCAGGGTGACGACGGCGCCGGTGACGGCGGTGAGCCGGTCGCGGGCGGCCATCGAACCGGAGGTGTCGACGACGAAGACGACCAGATTGCCTTCGCGCCCTTCGCGATACGCGCCACGCAGGTCCTCGATCGCCAGGGCGAGCGGTCCGGCGAACCGGCCGCGCTCGACCTGTTTCGGTGCGGCGGCGAAGACGGTGCCGAGCAGGTGCAGGCCGGTGGAGGTGTCGGTGTGGGGGCGAACCATGCGACCGGTGCGGGTCTGGGCACGGGAGCGGCGGCCGGGGGCGCCTTCACCGATACCGGGAACTTCCCAGCGGGGGGCAGGCTTGGAAGTGGAACCGGGTGTGCCGGAAAGCCTTTCGGCGGTCGGCCGAGAGCCTTTGTCGTCGGAGCCATTGTTGTTCGAACCGGCATCGTTGGGGCGGTTGTCATTCGGGCCACCACCGGGTCCACCGTCCGGACCGCTGTCGTTCGGGCCGCTCGGCCCACCGTCCGGGCCGTCGTCATCCGGCCCGTCGCTGTCGTCAGGGCTACCCTCGCGCGGGTCGTTGCCACGCGAGTTGTCACTCCCGAGCCGATCCTCGGAACCGTCGCCGACGGGGCCGCCCGGATCCGCATCCGACTCGCCACTCGCACGACCATCGTCGGCCTGCTCGCCGCTGCGGCCGTCCGCATTCTGCCCGTCGAACGCTTGGTCATCGGCCGACCAGTCGAATTCGTCGTCGTCGGAAGCGTTTTCGACCTCATCGGCCGCAGCCCGCATCGCCTCGTCGAGCTGTTCCTCACTGATCCCCGGCTCGTCGAACGGATCGCGCCGCCGCCGATGCGGCAGGGCCAGCTCGGCGGCGATCCGCACATCGTCCTCGGTGACCCGATCCCGGCCACGCCAAGCCGCGTGCGCGGTCGCGGTCCGGGCGACGACCAGGTCCGCCCGCATCCCGTCGACATCGAAGGCCGCACACAGCGCCGCGATCCGGCGCAGCTCGGCATTGTCGAGCACGACATCGGGCAACCGGTCACGTGCGGTCAGAATGCGTTCGGCGACAATCTGATCCGCGCCGGCGTAGCGGGCGGCGAAGGCGGCGGGGTCGGCTTCGTAGTCGAGGCGGCGGCGCACGACGGCCATCCGGGTCGACACGTCACGCGAGGCCGCCACATCGACGGTGAGGCCGAACCGGTCGAGCAACTGCGGGCGCAGCTCTCCCTCTTCGGGATTCATGGTGCCGACGAGCACGAACCGCGCCGGATGCGAATGCGACACCCCGTCGCGCTCCACGTGCACGCGGCCCATGGCGGCGGCATCGAGCAGCACGTCGACCAGGTGGTCGTGCAGCAGGTTGACTTCGTCGACGTAGAGCACGCCGTGATGGGCCGCGGCCAGCAGGCCGGGACGGAACGCCTGCTCCCCGTCGCGCAGCACCCGCTCGAGATCCAGCGAGCCGACCACCCGGTCCTCGGTGGCGCCGACCGGCAACTCGACCAGCCGGGCCGGCCGCGCACCGGTCTCGTCGACCACCGGCGGCAGCAACTGCGCCAGCGCGCGCACCACGGTCGACTTCGCGGTGCCCTTCTCGCCACGCACCAGCACCCCGCCGATTCCCGGGTGCACCGCCGACAAGATCAACGCCAGCTGCAACCGCTCCTGCCCCACCACAGCGGAGAACGGGAACCCCGCCTCACCCACTCCCCGCGCAGCGGTGTGCGGACCAGCGGCAACATCAGCAAAACCAGGCACGCCCCCACTGTATGCGCGGCCCGTTCGCCCCCGATCCCCGGGCATCACTGCCCGACGAGCGGCACCCGGTGCGCCGCCCGCGACGATCGCATCCAGCGGCGCCCCGCCATAGTGGCGCGCGTCCCTCGACGGACCGGAAGGCATGGCAGACGCAGGGAGTCGGAGAGGGAAACCCGAGGGATCAGCCGCGACGCATCGGGACGTGCATGATGCCGTCGTCGTCGTATTCCGGTCCGTCGACGGCGAAGCCGAACTTGGCGTACATGTCGACCAGATGTGATTGGGCATCCAATCGCACAGTCGCCGAACCGGTCTCGGCCAGCGCGGCCTGTATCAGCCGGGTCGTGTAGCCGCGCTTGCGAGCATCCGCCGCGACGCAGACCCGGCCGATGCGGAACCCGTCCGGTTCCTCGAGCAGGCGCAGCGTCGCGGCGATCTCGCCGTCGTCCTCGATCCACAGGTGACGCGTGCCGGGAAGCAGGTCACGCCCGTCCAGTTCGGGGTAGGCGCATTCCTGCTCCACGACGAATACGTCGACGCGCAATGTCAGCAGCCGGTACAGGGTGGTGGAGTCGAGGTCCGCCGCCCACGACCGTTTCAGCACGACCGGCACGGCGGACTATCGCACCTGGGCGAAGCCGAGCGCGTCTTCCTGGGTGGTGGCGCTGACCTCGTCGAGCTTGAGCGTCTTGTTGGTCCAGTCCCACACTTCCTGGAACAGGGCCTGGTTCTCCGACAGCTTCTGGCCGAGCGAGGGGATCATCTGCTGCAGCTGCGGGGTCCAGTCGGCGTATTCACGCGGGAAGCAACGCTGCATCACATCGAGCATCGCGGTGACACAGGTCGACGCGCCGGGCGAGGCACCGAGCAGACCGGCGATGCTGCCGTCCTGGGCGGAGATGACCGCGGTGCCGAACTCGAGCACGCCACCGGCACCCTTGCGCCGGATCACCTGCACGCGCTGACCGGCGGTGATGAGCTCCCAGTCGCGACCGTCGGCCCGCGGCAGGAACTCCTCGAGCACACCGACCTTGCCGTTCTGCGACTTCAGCAGCTCGCTGATCAGGTACTTGGTGAGACCCATCTCGGTGAGTCCGACGCCGACGAGCGAACCGATGTTGTTCGGCTTGATCGACTTGAACAGGTCGGCGTTGGAGCCGTCCTTGAGGAACTTGGGGGTCCAGCCGGCGTAGGGGCCGAACAGCAGGCCCTTCTTGCCGTTGATGACGCGAGTGTCCAAGTGCGGCACTGACATCGGCGGCGCGCCGACGGCGGCCTTGCCGTAGACCTTGGCCTCGTGCGCGGCGATCAGGTCGGGGTTGGTCGAGCGCAGGAACTGGCCGCTGATCGGGAACCCGCCGAAGCCCTTGGCCTCCTTGATGCCCGACTTCTGCAGCAGCGGCAGCGCGCCACCACCGGCGCCGACGAACACGAACTTCGCGTTGATCGTGCGCGACCGGTAGGTGCGCAGGTTGCGCACGGTGACGTTCCAGGAGCCGTCGGACTGCTTGTCGAGGTCGCGGACCTCGGTGCCGAAGGCGATCTCGCCGCCGGAGTAGCCGACGTAGGCCAGCAGCTGCTTGGTGAGCGCGCCGAAGTCGATGTCGGTGCCGCCGTCGGTCCAGTTCAGTGCGATGGGGTCGGAGAAGTCACGGCCCTTGGCCATCAGCGGCAGGCGCGCGGCGAACTCGTCGGGGCTGTCGATGAACTCCATGCCGCGGAACAGCGGGTGCGGCGCCAGCGCCTCGTAGCGCTTACGCAGGTACTCGACGTTGTCGGCACCGTGCACGAAGCTGACATGCGGGATGGGGTTGATGAAGCGCGACGGATCACCGAGGACGCCCGCGTCGACCGCGGAGGCCCAGAACTGCCGCGAGACCTGGAAGCGTTCGTTGATGTCGATCGCCTTGCTGACATCGACCGAGCCGTCGGCGTTCTGTGGGCTGTAGTTCAGCTCGCACAGCGCCGAGTGACCGGTTCCCGCGTTGTTCCACGGGTCGCTGCTCTCGGCGGCGGCGGCGTCGAGCCGTTCGAACACCGAAACCGTCCAGTCCGGCTGCAGCTGCCGCAGCAGCGCGCCCAGCGTGGCACTCATGATGCCTGCGCCGATGAGAACTACATCGGTCTTTTCAATCTTCGCAGCGTTCGGCACGGGTAGATCGACTTCCTTGTCCTTCTCAGCTAACCACCGGCGGGTGAGTTCGCTTGGCGCGGGCGCTTGGCAGTGTTGATGCGACTCGCAGTGAATCGCCGGGGGTAGGTTACCCGTCGTTCACCTGAACTCAATTGTGCACCTCAGCAGATCGCCTCACTGCACCCGACCTGCCGAATGTGATGTAAACCAACCCTGCACGTCGCCGTGACCCCGCGATAGATTGGCGGGTGTGACGAACGAAACGCACGGGATCGCCGACCGGACCGACGAGCAGTGGCAGGCCGACATCCTCGGCACGGCGTACCAGCAGCGAACCCTCCCGCTCGGTACCGACCCCGACGGCGAGGGCGAGATCGTCGCCACCCTGGTTCGCTACCTGCCCGACGCCACCGCCCCGGCACACGAGCCGACAGTGCTCTACGTGCACGGCTTCACCGACTACTTCTTCCAGGAGCACCTGGCCGAGCATTTCGCCGCACGCGGGCACCGCTTCTACGCACTCGACCTGCGAAAATGCGGCCGCTCACGGCGCGAGGGGCAGAGCGCCCACTACGTCAGCGACCTGGCGCTCTACGACAGCGAACTCGACGAGGCGCTGCGGATCGCGCGCGAGGAGACCGGCAACGATGTGCTGATCCTGGCGCACTCGACCGGCGGCCTGATCACGCCGCTGTGGCTGGACCGGCTCGAGGCCGCGGGCGGCAGCGCGGCGGCGGGCGTAGCCGGAGTGGTGCTCAACAGCCCCTGGTTCGATCTGCAGGGACCGTCGTACTACCGCACCGTCGGCACGCCCATCATCAACGCCGTCGGCCGGTTCCGGGCGTTCGCGCAGATCCCGGGCATGGGTGTGAGTACCGCCTACGGCGACAGCCTGCACCACACCCGCTCGGGTGAATGGGACTACAACCTGGACTGGAAACCGTTGACCGGCGAACCAGTGCGTCTGGGCTGGTTGCGGGCGATCCGGCAGGGCCAGGCGCGGCTGCAGCAGGGGCTCACCATCGGGGTGCCCGCGCTGATCCTGCGTTCGCGGGTCACCAAGTTCGCGCGGCAGCACAGTGCCGCCGTCGACGTCGCCGATGCCGTGCTCGACGTCAAGCAGATCCAGCGCTGGGCCGGCTGCCTGGGCGAACGCACCACCATCGTCCCCATCGACGGCGCCCGCCACGACGTGTTCCTGTCCTCGGAGGCCGTCCGCGCCGTCGCGTTCGCCGAGACCGACAGCTGGCTCGACTGGCTCGCCGCCTACCGCAAGTCCTGATCCCGGTTCACCAGAGGCTGGTGCGCAGGACGATCTCGGTGGCGAGTTCGTGGCCCGCCTCGGTGGCGATGTTGTCGACTTCCAGAGGGACGACACGGAATTCGCCGTAGACGTAGCGACCGGAGGCGTCGGCGGTCGCGCGTGGGAGGCTCTTGGTGACCATCATCGTCACCGGGAGTTCGAGCGGCGGACAGGCCGGGTCGGGGATCGTGCCGTCGGCTCCCGGCACGGCGGGATGGCCGTGGTCCGCGACGACGAGACTCATGAACCGGCCGAACCTGCCCGCGCACACCCGCCACGCGAGCGCCGCCCCCGCACCGCGTCCGGCCACGTTCACATAGGGCAGTTCGAGTTCGTCGAGAATTGCGTGCACCCCCGCCGGCTCGAGGCCTTCGACGGACTCCACGACGACGGTCTGCAGATCGGATTCGTGCAGCCGCGCGCACACCTTGTCGAACACGTCAGCAGGGTCGTCCGCATCGGGAAGCAGCAGCACATTGTGCCGCGAGGAGGGCCCGTCGACCCGCACTGTCCAGGCCTGGTCACCGACCGTGATCTGCCGAGATTTCATGCCGGTTTACGGTACACGCCCACCCTGAACGCCACCTGTCGTTCGGCCCCGGCGCTCCGACCGTCCGATGCCCGTGTACTGGGCTTTCACTGCCGGGAACCGCCGAATTGCCAAACCTGTCACAAGAGGAGTCTCCTTCCGGTGAGGACGAGAGCGGTCCCACACCCGCGCGGCCTCGCGACCTGAGGCACAGCCGTGCCACTCGCCATAGGATGGCCATCGAGTTCTATCGACATCATGGGGGGCATGTGAAAAGGATCATTCAGGCTGCGCTGTGCGCGGTCGGCGCCGTCGTCTTCGGAGCAGGGGCGCTGACGGGGGTCGCCTATCTGTTCAACGCCACCGCCTACCTCGCAGGCTTCGGTGAAAAGGTCACCGTCCGAATCGAGGAAAGCTCCACCTCGGGGATGAGCAGCGGCCACGCGGGCATCGGAACGACCATCGAGGACGGGCGCACAGTCCGCCTCTTCGACGTCACCGCGGGCGAAACAGTCGACGCCCGAATGGTTCTCATCGACATCGGCAAAGACACCCAGGCGTACACCACGCCCGCCACCGCCGCCAAGGACTACATCTGGATCTTCGGCGTCGTCGTACTCGGCGCCCCGGCCCTCGTATTCGGCTTCGCCGCGTACGCGCTCAGCCGTGGCCGACCGAAACCGGGCAACACCACCGCCGAATCCACGACGTGAGCGCTTTACTCGCCGGGTACGTCGAGGATTCCCGTTCGGATGATCGGGAGGTCGTTCGCGCCGCGCGCTATCAGTTCTTCCAGGACGGGGATGTCGACATGCTTCTCGATCAGGTCGGCGAGTAGGTCGAGCTGGGCTTCTCGCACGGCGGCGACGGACGTGTCGGGGGCGACGGTGAAGCCGGTACGTCCCGCTCGAGTGGCGACTTCGGTCAGCCAGGCGCGGCGGAATTCGTCGGATTCGAGCACGCCGTGCACGTGCGTGCCCCAGATCGCTTCTCGTGCACTGCCTTCCGGAGCGCCGTCGATGGTGAGCCAGGCGGGATCGCCGGTACGCCGCACCCGGCCGTGGTGGATTTCATAGCCGTGGACAGGGATGCCTACGGCAGTCCCGGCTACTTGCTGTGCGATCTTCGGCTCCGCGAACTCGATGTCCAAGTCGAACAGCCCGAGGCCGTCGCCCACCCATGGACTCCCGGACGGAATCCCCTCGTCTGCAGGCGTACCTCCCGGGGCGGCGTCGAACTCGGGAACAGCAGCCGTGGGCGACGGGAGGCGATCTCCGCCCACGTATTCCACGCCGTCGACGATGCGACGGCCGAGCATTTGGTAGCCGCCGCAGATGCCGAGGACGGGGCGTCCGGTGGCGGCACGTGTGCGCAGCGCCTCGTCGATTCCCTTGGCGCGCAACCACTCCAGGTCGGAAACGGTGGATTTGGAACCGGGGACCACCACGAGGTCGGCGTTGGTCAATTGGTGGGGGCTGTCGGCCCAGTGGACCGAGACGCCGGGTTCGCAGGCCAGGGCTTCGATGTCGGTGGAGTTGGAGATGCGGGGCAGGCGGATGGCGGCGACGGTAAGCCAGTCGGTGCCGTGGGGTGGAGCGGGGCGGCCGACGGGGGTGCCCGCGATGGTGCCGAGGGAGTCTTCGGCGTCGAGCCAGAGGTCCTCGGCGAAGGGCAGTACGCCGAGGGTGGGGCGGCCGGTGAGGGCGGTGAGCTGGTCGAGGCCGGGTTGGAGCAGGGTCACATCGCCGCGGAATTTGTTGACGAGGAACCCCGCAACGAGTTGCTGGTCTTCGGGTTCCAGGACGGCGACGGTGCCGAACAGGTGGGCGAGCACTCCGCCCCGGTCGATATCGCCGACGACGAGAACCGGAAGATCCGCCGCACGTGCCAGACCCATGTTCGCCAGATCGGTGGCGCGCAGGTTGATCTCGGCCGGCGACCCGGCGCCCTCACAAATCACCACATCGAATTCGGCACGCAGCGAGGCGAGTTCGTCCGCCACCACTTCACGCAACTGCTGACGACGCGTGAAATAGTCTCGCGCACCGATGGTTCCGATCGCCTTCCCACGCACCACCAATTGGGAACGGCGATCACTGCCGGGCTTCAACAGCACCGGGTTGAACCGCACGCTCGGCTCGAGCCCACACGCACGCGCCTGCAGAGCCTGGGCGCGCCCGATCTCCCCACCGTCGAGCGTGACGACGGAATTGTTCGACATGTTCTGCGCCTTGAACGGCGCGACCCGCACGCCGCGCCGCGCCAGCATCCGGCAGATCCCCGCCACCACAACGCTTTTGCCCGCGTCGGAGGTGGTCCCGGCGATCAGCAGTGCCCCGCGCAGCACACCGCTCACGGCAGGGTCAGGATTTCCGCGCCCGTCTCGGTGACCACCAGGGTGTGCTCGAACTGCGCGGTCCACTTGCGGTCCTTGGTGACCACGGTCCAGCCGTCGTCCCAGATGTCGTAGTCGATGCCGCCGAGGTTGATCATCGGCTCGATGGTGAAGGTCATGCCCGGTTCGATGACCGAGTCGATGTCGGGCTGGTCGTAATGCAGGATCACCAGGCCGCTGTGGAAGGTGGGGCCGACACCGTGACCGGTGAAGTCGCGGACAACGCCGTAGCCGAAGCGGTTGGCGTAGGCCTCGATGACCCGGCCGATGACATTGAGCGCACGACCCGGCTTGACCGCCTTGATGGCCCGGTTGGTCGCCTCCTCGGTGCGCTCGACCAGCAGGCGCACCTCCTCGTCGACATCGCCGGCGAGGTAGGTCTTGTTGGTGTCGCCGTGCACGCCGTGGATATAGGCGGTGACGTCGATATTGACGATGTCACCGTCCTCGATCACGGTCGAGTCGGGGATGCCGTGGCAGATCACCTCGTTGAGCGAGGTGCAGCACGACTTGGGGAAACCCTTGTAGCCCAGCGTCGAGGGGTAGGCGCCGTGGTCGCACATGTATTCGTGGGCGATGCGGTCGAGTTCGTCGGTGGTGACGCCGGGCGCCACCGCCTTGCCGGCTTCCTCGAGTGCCTGGGCGGCGATCTTGCCCGCGATCCGCATCTTCTCGATGGTCTCGGCCGTCTGCACCCAGGGCTCTTTGCCCTCGTTGACCGTCGGTTTCCACACGTATTCGGGGCGCTCGATGGAACGCGGGACGTCCCGGATCGGCGACTGGGTGCCGGGGACGAGTGGCTGACGGGTGCGCACGGACATACCGGAAGTGTACTTAGCCGACGTCGGCATCGGCGGGGACGGGTTCGAGGCGGACGACGATGCCCTTCGAGGTCGGGGTGTTGCTGATGTCGGCGACGCTGTCGAGGGGGACCAGGACGTTGGTCTCCGGGTAGTACGCCGCCGCCGAACCCCGGCTCGCCGGGTAGGCGACGACGACAAACTTCTCGGCGCGGCGTTCGCTGCCGTCGTGCCACACGCTGACGATGTCGACGGTGTCGCCGTCGGCCAGGCCGCGTTCGGCGAGATCGTCGGGGTTGACCAGCACCACCCGGCGCGCGTGGTGGATGCCGCGATAGCGGTCGTCGCCGCCGTAGGGAATGGTGTTCCACTGGTCGTGGGACCGCAGTGATTGCAGCACAAGGTAACCCGGCGGCACGTCGAGCGCGGTCACCTCGTTGCAGGTGAACCGCGCTTTGCCGGTGGCGGTTCGGAAGACGCCCTCGTTGACCGGATTGACCAACCGCAGCCCACCCGGCTGCGCCACCCGCTCGTTGAAGTTCTCGAAACCGGGCACGACGCGGGCGATGCGGTCGCGGATGGTCCCGTAGTCGGCGACGAACTCCTCCCACGGAATCGACGAGGTTCCCAGCGTGCGGCGCGCGAGCCGGGAGATGATGGCCACCTCGCTGAGCAGGTGTGGTGAGGCCGGGTCGAGGCGCCCGCGCGAGGCGTGCACTTCACTCATCGAGTCCTCGACGGTGACGAATTGTTCGCCGCCTGCCTGGATGTCGCGGTCGCTGCGGCCGAGTGTCGGCAGGATCAGCGCGGTATCACCGCACACCGTGTGCGAGCGATTGAGCTTGGTGGAGATCTGCACGGTGAGCGCACAGCGGCGCAATGCCGCCTCGGTGACCTCGCTGTCGGGGGTGGCGCGCACGAAATTGCCCGCGACACCGACGAATACCTTCGCCTTACCGTCGCGCATGGCGCGGATGGCGTCGACCGAATCCAGGCCGTGCGCGGCGGGCGGAGTGAACGCGAACTCCTTTTCCAGCGCGTCGAGGAACGCCTGCGGCGGCCGTTCCCAGATGCCCATCGTGCGGTCGCCCTGCACATTGCTGTGCCCGCGCACCGGGCACACTCCCGCACCGGGACGGCCGATATTGCCGCGCAGCAGCAGGAAATCGACGATCTCGCGGATGGTCGGCACACCGTGTTTGTGCTGGGTGAGACCCATCGCCCAGCACACGATGATCTTCTTGCTCGCCAGCACGCGCTGGTGCGCCTGCTCGATCTCGGCGCGTGTGAGACCGGTGGCCGCGAGCGCGGTGTCCCAGCTGATTCCACGCGCCTGCTCCGCGAATTCGGCGAAACCGGTGGTGTTCTCGGCGATGAAGTCGTGGTCGAGCACGGTGCCGGGGGCGGCGTCCTCGGCGTCGAGGAGCAGCCGGTTCAGCATGCGGAACAGGGCGAGGTCGCCGCCGGGGCGGATCTTGAGGAACTGGTCGGCGATGGCGGTGCCGCGACCGAGCACACCGCGCGCCTTCTGCGGATTCTTGAACCGGATGAGTCCGGCCTCGGGCAGCGGGTTGACCGCGATGATCGTGCCGCCGTTGCGCTTGGTCTGCTCCAGCGCCGAGAGCATGCGCGGATGATTGGTGCCGGGGTTCTGGCCGACGACGAAGATCAGGTCGGCCTGGTAGATGTCCTCCAGCGACACGCTGCCCTTGCCGACGCCCAGGGTTTCGGTGAGCGCCGAGCCGCTGGATTCGTGGCACATGTTCGAGCAGTCGGGCAGGTTGTTGGTGCCGTAGGCGCGCACGAACAGCTGCAGCAGGAACGCGGCCTCGTTGCTGAGTCTGCCCGAGGTGTAGAACACGGCTTCGTCCGGCGAGTCGAGGCCGCGCAGGGTGGTGGCGACGAGGTCGAGGGCGTCGTCCCAACCGATGGGTTCGTAGTGGGTGGCGCCGGGTCGTTTGACCATCGGTTCGGTGAGGCGGCCCTGCTGGTTGAGCCAGTAGTCCGACATCGTGTCGAGTTCGGCGACCGGATGCTCGCGGAAGAAATCGGCGGTGACGCGACGCGTGGTCGACTCGTCGGCGATGTGGCGTGCGCCGTTCTCGCAGTACTCGTTGGTGGTCCGATGCTTCGGCTCCGGCCACGCGCAACCGGGACAGTCGAAACCATCGGTCTGATTGATGTTCAGCAAGGTGAGCGCGGTGCGTGGCAGCGTGCTCTGCGACAGGGAGTACTTCAGCGCGTTGACCACGGCGGGGACACCGACCGCCCACTGCTTCGGTGGCGTGACCGTCAGGTCGTCGGCGGGGTCCTCGATCATGAGGCCAGCATAACGGGAATGATATCGGACCACGGTCCGTTTAGACTGGGGAACAGAACGCGACCTGGAAACGAGGTTCACATGGAACTGGGGCTCACCACCTTCGCCGAGCGGTACCCCACGGGTGATCGGCCCGCGCCGACGGCGGCCGAGCGGCTGCGTCAGGTGGTCGACGAGGCCGTGGCCACCGAGGCCGCCGGTCTTGATGTGTACGGCGTCGGCGAGCATCATCGCCAGGATTTCGCCGCCTCCGCACCCGCCGTCGTCCTGGCCGCGGCCGCGGCCCGCACCGAACGGATCCAGCTGACCAGCGCGGTGACCGTGCTCAGCTCCGACGACCCGGTGCGCGTGTATCAGGACTTCGCGACCCTGGACGGCCTGTCGAACGGGCGGGCCGAATTGATGGCCGGGCGTGGGTCTTTCACCGAATCGTTCCCGCTGTTCGGTTACGACCTGGGCGACTACGACGCGCTCTTCGAGGAGAAACTCGGCCTGCTGCTTCGGCTGCGCGAGGAGGAGCCGGTCACCTGGTCCGGCCGGTTCCGCGCACCGCTGCACGAGGCCACCGTCTACCCGCGCACCGATGACCGACCGCTGCCGGTGTGGATCGCGGTCGGCGGCAGCCCCGAATCGGTGATCCGCGCCGGACTGCTCGGTCTGCCGTTGGCGATCGCGATTATCGGCGGGCAGCCCGCGCGGTTCAAGCCGCTGGTGGAGCTGTATCACCGGGCGCTGGCCGAAGGTGGGCACGAGAAGCAGCCGGTGGCGGTGCACGCGCACGGGTACATCGCCGACACCGACGAGCAGGCGGTCGCCGATTTCTACGAGCCGTACGCGATGGCGATGTCGGTGATCGGACGCGAGCGTGGTTGGGGCCCGATGACGCGCCAGCAGTTCGACGCGCTGCGTTCCCAGAGTGGGTCGTTGTTCGTCGGCACCCCCGACTACGTGGGCGCCAAGATCGCCGACGTCCGCGACACCCTCGGCCTGGATCGGTTCATGCTGCACACCAGCGTGGGCACACTGCCGCCGGAGAAGGTGCTGCACACCATCGATCTGCTCGGATCCAAGGTGGCGCCGCAGGTGCGGTGATCTACTCGAGTGCGTCGACCGCCCGCGTCTCGCGCCGTTCTCTTCTCCGGCGCAGGTAGCGGCGGATCCGGCTGGCGCACAGGTACACGACCCACAATCCGATCGCCAGCAGGATCGCGGCGATGACGGCCGCCAGGACCGGGAAGAACACCGCGAGCGTGATGATGCCGCCGACGCTCAAGTCCTCGGCGGTGCTCATCGCGATATTGGTGACCGGTTCCGGTGAGGTGTTGACGGCCATCCGGGTACCGGCTTTGACGATGTGACTGGCCAGCGCGGTCGTGCCGCCCACGGCGGCGGCGAACAGCGTGGGCAGCGAATCGTCTTGCCCGGCAATCAGAGCCGATACCACCGCACCGGAGGCCGGGCGCACGACCGTGTGCACCGCATCCCAGAAGGAATCCAGGTACGGGATCTTGTCGGCGACAGCTTCGATGAGGAACAACACGCCCGCCGCGACGAGCACGTCGGTGCGTTCCAAACCGGCGGGCACGTCGTCGGTCCAGCCGATCCGTCCGAACAGGCCGAGCAGGAACACCACCGCGTACGCATTGATGCCACTGGCCCAGCCAGCGGTGAAGATCAGAGGCAGCACCGACACGTGGTCAGCCTAAGCCCGGGCACCGACACAGACCCGCAGGCAACGGCGTTGCGGTCGAGTACGCCCCGATGAGCCAAGGCCCACCGGATTCACCTCGCACCCAGTTCTGCTTCCTCACGCTCGTCGTAGGCATCGCGGGCGCGGTGGATCGCGGGCATCTGTTCGGCCGCCCAGGCGAGCAGGACGTCGACCGGGTCGCGCAGGGTTTTGCCGAGCGGGGTGATCCGGTACTCGACCGCGACCGGACGGGTGCCGACCACGTGCCGTTCGATCACCCCGTTGCGCTCCAGTCTGCGCAGCGTCGCGGTGAGCGACTTTTGCGTCACCGCGGGGATGGCGCGACGCAGTTCGTTGAACCGGGTCGGTCGCTCACAGAGTTCGTTGAGGACGCTGAGCGACCACTTGTCGAGCACCTGATCCAGTAGCTCGCGGTGCGCGGTGTCGATGCGGAGCTCGTCGGCGGTATCCATGCTGAAACCTGGTTTCGTTGAAGTGTCCTTTGTGCACTAGGTAGCTTAGCGATACTTACAACGAACGGAGCAACAACAATGACTGTCGAGCACTTCACCCCCACCGGAATGCTGCAGCCCGCGCCCTACCACCACGTGGCTGTGGGCACCGGATCGCGGCACGTGCACGTCAGCGGGCAGGTCGCCCGTCTCGCCGACGGAACGCCCGTCGCACCGGGCGACCTCGCCGGACAGGTCGCCCAAGCCCTCCGCAACACCGCAGTCGGCCTGACC
Organism: Nocardia sp. JW2; assembly: GCF_051843015.1. Lineage (NCBI taxonomy): Bacteria > Bacillati > Actinomycetota > Actinomycetes > Mycobacteriales > Nocardiaceae > Nocardia > Nocardia sp. JW2. The sequence continues at coordinate 56,517 of NZ_JBPXLK010000017.1, read as the reverse complement.
GGAGCAGGCGCCACCTTCGCCGACGTACTCCGCCTCACCTTCTACGTCACCGGATGGACCCCCGACCAGGCAGGCGCCTTCATGTCCGGCGTGGAATCGGTCGCCGCGGAAATCGGCCTGCCGAACCCGATGCCGCCCGCCTCACTCATCGGCGTGGACGCCCTGTTCGAGGCGGACATGATGGTGGAACTCGAGGCAACGGCAATCGTCGATTGACCCCTACCGAGCGTGCCGCACCGCATCGACCGGCGAAGTCATGGTCGATGCGGCGCACTCCGCGACCGCGCCCGGGTAATTAACGTTGGCGTCCTCGCCGATGCGGCATCGATTCGGCGGTGGAGTCGGGTTCCGCGGGCCGATCAGTGGGAGAACGTCAGGCCGTCCGGTATAGGTGTCCAGGTGCGTCCGTCGGTGGACTGCATCTTCGCGTCGACATCGATCAGATGGTTCCCCTCACCACCACCAACAGTGAGTATCCGCCCGGCGCCATCCAGCGACATCTCATGCCCGACTTCGTACAGCTCACCCGAATACGCGGTGAGACCGAGCTCGAAGTCGCGGTCACCGAGGTACAGCGGTTCCACGCGGATTGCTCCGTCCTGCTGCGCCTTTCGGACATGCCATTCGAGGTTCCCCCTTGTACAGCCACGCCAGCACTCCACGCCGGTGCCATACGATTGCGTCGGGCACGAAATCTTCATCGTGGTCACGGCTGCTGAGCCCCCACTCGAAGGCGACAAGCTCCCACCGCTGGTACGCGTCCAGTTGCAGCACCATGACAAATCCCTGTCTGGTGCCGAGGGAACCGTAATCGTCATAGGGCTGCCCGGTATTCAAGGCAAGCACGAGCTGGTCGTTACCGAGGAACTCGGCGTAGGTCCACCTTTCGAACCAATCGATGTCGGGAACAACTGCTCGCGTGGTTCCGGTGTGCAGCACACCGTCGGTGAATCGCCAGCTGCTGTCCGGCGATTCGGCGTCGATGCCGTCGGCGGCTTTCTCGGGACCCGTTGTCCTCCAACGCTTTTCACCTTCTCGGACCGCCGATCCGCTGCCGTCATTGCGGCATGGTTCCGGCCGTGCGGGCCATGCTACGCGTGCACCGCGATCACGAACGGGATCGATCCTCCGCTGCCTGCGCCACCCGAAGAGCACATTCCAGCGTGGGCGCTCGGACCGACCACGACCTCGGCCCCACCGACGTGGTGGGAAGGCGCACGCCTGCGGTCCAACCTTTGCTTGGTCAGCGCGGCACCGGCGCAGGTGACTACGTTGGAGTGATGGTCGGTGCGGTATCGGTTCGGCGGCGTGAACAATTGCGCGAGTTTCTGCGGGCTCGGCGGGAGCGGATATCTCCCGGTGAGGTGGGGTTGCCCGTGGGTGGGCGGCGGCGGACGCCCGGGTTGCGGCGCGAGGAGGTCGCGATGCTGGCGGGGGTCGGGGTGTCTTGGTATACGTGGCTGGAGCAAGGACGTGACATTTCGGTCTCCGGTGATGTTCTCGATGCCGTCGCGGGGGCTCTGCGAATGAACGAGTCCGAACGCGCGCACCTGTATTTGCTCGCCGGACTCAACCCGCCGCCCGCGAATGGATCGGGGACGGAGGTGACCGCGGAAATCCGGGCACTTCTCGACGGGTGGGAGCGTGGGCCCGCCGTGGTGCGCGACCGCTACTGGAACATCCTGGCGTTCAACACTCTTGCCGGTCGGATCTTCGGCTGCGACGACGGGGAACCACACAACTGCCTCGTCACCTTCTTCACCAGTCCCCGCTATCGTGGTCTGCCCGAGATCTGGGCCGCTGCGGCGCCGGGTGTTGTCGCGGCCTACCGTGCCGACGCGGCGCTCGCCCCGCACGACGAAGAATTCGGCCGCGTGGCAGAAGAACTCGTGGCATCGTCACCCGAATTCGCACAACTGTGGGACCGGCACGAGGTGGGTGTCCCCGCGCAAGCAGTCAACGCCCTACTCCACCCCGAAGCCGGCGAACTGTACTTCGACGCGACAACCCTCACCGTCGCCGACAACCCCCATTGGTCCGTGGTCCTCTACAACCCGAAACCCGGCACAGCCACCCACGCCCGCCTGACCACCCTCCCCCACCTCCACCTCACCGAGTCCGCCTGACACCGGCCGCGACGAAGCCGTCGTGCCTGACAGTCAGGGTGGTGGTGGCACACCCCTGATAAATGCGCACTGTTTGTCTGTTCGGTGGAGGCGCAAGGTGAGTGCATGAGGCACAACGGGTTTCGGTTCGACGGGAAGATCGCTCTGGTTACCGGGGGTAGCAGTGGGATGGGGTTGGCTGCCGCTCGGCGGTTGATCGAGGAAGGTGGGCAGGTGGTGGTGACCGGCCGGGATAAGGGGCGGCTGGATGCGGCGGTCGAGGTGTTGGGGGATGGGGCGGTCGGGATCGCTGGGGATATGGCTGATCTCGACGATGTCGATGCTGTGATGGGGACGATCTCCGAGCGGTTCGGGCGGCTCGATGTGGTGTTCGCCAATGCGGGGATCGGGTCGTTCCAGACGATCGAGCAGGTGAGCGACCAGCTGTTCGGGCAGGTGATCGACAGCAATGTCAAGGGGGCGTTCTTCACGATTCAGAAGGCGCTGCCGGTGCTGGTCGACCAGGGTGCCATCGTCATCAACGCGTCGTTCGGCCTGCACCGGGGTGTGCCGGGTGCGGCGTTGTATTCGGCGAGCAAGGCGGCGGTGCACAATCTGACGCGCACGCTCGCGGCGGAGTTGGCGCCACGCCGTATTCGGGTCAATTCGGTGAGCCCGGGCTACATCGACACACCGGCCTTCCGCGCCGAACTCTCCGAGTCGGCACAGGCGGGGGTCGCGGCCCTCTCCCCCGCCGGCCGCGTCGGCACCGTGGACGATATCGCCGCCGCCGTCGCTTTCCTGGCCTCCGCCGAGGCCTCCTACATCAACGGCCACGACCTGCGCATCGACGGCGGCCTCACTGCGGTAGATGCCGCCGCACTGCTCTAGCTTCTGGGCGACCGAGCCCGCGCCGCTCAGCGCACGGCGGCTCGACCACGCAACCGGCCGAGGACGACCAGTACCACGAGGGTCACCGTGACGAGGATCGTTGTCGCGGCGGCAGCGTCGAAGACCTCTCCTCGGTCGGTCTGGGCGAAGATGCTGACCGGCAGGGTTTTCCAGGTGGCGGGGTACACCATGATCGTGGCGCCGAGCTCACCCATGGACAGGGCGATCGAGAGGCCCGCTGCGGCGCCGAGGGCGGGCAGCAGGAGGGGGAGGGTGATCTGGGTCAGGACGCGGACCGGACCCGCGCCGAGGGATTCGGCGGCTTGGCGGTACGCGGGGTCGAGGCGGTCGAGGGCGGCGGAGATGGCACTGAAAGCGTAAGCGAGGACCAGCACGGTATGAGCCAGGATGACGATCCACTTGGTGCCGCCCAGCAGCAGCGGACGTTCGTTGAAGGCGATGAGGACGCCGAGGCCGATGGCCACCGAGGGCACCGCGACCGGCAGGTGGAAGACGGCGTCGGTGAGGCGACGCAACCAGGTGGGCGCCTCGCGGGCCGCGAGAGCGGCCCAGGTGCCGACGATCAGGGCGACCGCGCCCGAGATCAGCGCGGTCTGCAGACTCACCGACAGGCTCGCGGCCTGTTCACCGCTCACAGCGCTGCCGAGGTTGGCGAAACCGAGGTCCGACGGGAGCGGGCCGGTCCAGGTGCCCGCGAGCGCGGCGAGAACGACCGTCGCGATCGGGGCGACGAAGACCACCGTCACCACGAGCCCGAAGATGGTGAGCACCAACAGCTTCCCGCGCGGAGTCCAGACGAGCACGATCAGTCCTCCTTCGGACGGGCGATGAACCGGGCGAACACGAGCCGGTAGGTGACGTACAGGGTGAGCGACAGCACCACCTGCACGGTGGCGAGAACGGCGGCGCCGGGCAGGTCGAAGGTGACGATGCCACGGGTGTAGATCAACGCGGGCAGCGTGATGACACCCTTGGCGCCGGTGAACAGCACGATGCCGAACTCGTTGAGCGTCAACAGCAACACGAGGCTGCCGCCTGCCGCCAGCGCGGGCCACGCTTCGGGCAACACCACCTGGCGCAGCACCCGCCACGGGGAGGCGCCGAGACTGGCCGCCACATCGAGCTGTTCGCGCGGCAGTTGCGCGAACGCGGCGAGCACGGGTCGCACCACGAACGGGGTGAAGAAGGTGATCTCGGCCAGGATCACGCCCAGCGGCGTGGTGAGGAAATCGATCACCGGCGTTGTCGCCCCGGTCAATTCGGCGATCACCGCGTTCACCGCCCCCGCCGTGCCGTAGAGGAAGGTGAAGGCCAGGGTGATGAGGAACGACGGCAGCGTGAGGATGGTGTCGATGAGTCGGCCGACCACCCCCGACCCGGCAAACGGCACGAACGCGAGCACGATCGCCAGGAACGTGCCGAGCACCAGGCAGCCGAGCGTCGAGCACACGGCGATGGAGATGGTGCGCCACAACGCATCCCGGAACGCCGCCGAGCCGAGGACCGTCGACCACACCTCGGTGCCGCGTCCGGTCGGCGTGCGCGTCGACTCGGTGAGAACTCGCAGAATCGGATAACCGGCGACACCGAGCACGATGAGTACGGGCGGCAACGTCCAGAGGACAGGCGCCCACGAGCGCTGCGCACCTGCGGATTTCGGCTTCACAACCGCAGGCGGATCGAGGACTGGCGCACTCATCGCCGCACCTCGCCCTCGCAGGACGGACCGAACTCACGAAGCACGCTCGCCACCTTCACCGGCCGAGTCCGCGCTCCCGAGACCTCGAGACTCGATATCTGTGCCGAGCAACGACTCCCGGCCGTCGCAAATGACGAAATCATCGGACGCCGACTCCTGATACCGTGCCGACCCCACACCATCACACTGACTGGAGTCGGAACGCCGGGGCTTCCGACGGCTGCGACGGCGTTATGGGTGCGCGAGCAGGAATTCCGCACCGACGCAACGAGTTCAACCGAGTTCACGGCGCATCCTCCTCGCCGCGCGAACCGGCCCCGACCGTGTTCGCGATCAGGACACCGGCGGGATCGGGCAAGACGACCCCGACGACCGAACCCACCGCAGCGGTGAAATGTCCGGACACGTCGGCGGCGAGCACGGACGGCAAACCGTCGACATCCAACTCGACCCGGGTCGACGCCCCACGCCACACCGCACTCCGCACCGTGGCACGCAGAGCATCTCGATCCGAGGTCTTGCCGAGGGTGACGGTGTGCGGGCGCACGCACAGCAGCGCGGCGTCGTCCGGCTTCCACTCGTCCTGCCCGACACCGGGCACCGGCGCCTGGGCACGCAGTGTCGAGGTTCCCGCGGTGACCAGCGCCGCCGTCCCGGTGACGTGCTTCACCGTGCACGGCACCAGGTTCGCCCCACCCAGGAACCCGGCGGTGAAATCGGAAGGCGGTCGCTGCCAGAGGTTTTCGGCGGTGTCGATGTCGACGAGGCGGGAATCACGCATCACCGCGATCCGGTCGGCCAGGGCGAGCGCCTCGGCCTGATCGTGGGTGACGTACAGCATCGCCGTGTCGGGCAATGCCTTCCGCAATTGCTGTAGTTCGCCGAGCATCGAGTGCCGCAACTGCGCGTCGAGGGCGGCGAGCGGTTCGTCGAGCAGCAGCACCCTCGGCCGGATGGCCAGCGCACGGGCGATCGCCACCCGCTGCTGCTGACCACCCGACAGCTCCCGCGGCAGACGCTCGGCATAGCCACCCATGCCGACCATCTCCAAGGCCTCGGTGACGCGCGGCCCGATCTCGGCGCGCGGCACCCGCTGCGATTTCAACCCGAACGCCACATTGCCGCGCACGCTCATGTGCGGGAACAGCGCATACGACTGCACGACCACGCCGATCCCCCGCTCGGCGGGCGACAACGCGGTGACATCGCGTCCGGCCAACCGCACCGAACCCGAAGTGGGACGGACGAATCCGGCCAGCGCCTTGAGCGCGGTCGACTTGCCCGACCCACTCGGGCCGAGCAATGCCACCGTCTCGCCGACGGCGACGCGCAGGCTGAAATCGGCCAGCGCGACAGCGGCCTTGCGGCCCCGGCCGTAGCTGACACCGACCCGGTCGAACACGATCGCCGGTTCGGTCGTGGTGGCACCGGCCGAAACCACGGACCCCGTGCGCACGTCACCATCGGACATTGTCGACTCCTTTTACAGGGGATTTCAGCTGCCGGTTGCCTTCTGGTATGCCGCGAGATCGGCATCCAGCTCGGTGAGCACCGTGTTCCAGTCGACCGGAACCACGTCGACACCACGCATCGCCGCGGCGGGACCGCCCTCGGCGGGCGCGGGCACATCGGTCCGCGGCGACACCGCGAAGGCCTCGGGTCCGAGCGCCGCCTGCGCCTCGGGCGCCAGCAGGAACCGCATCAGCTCGGTGGCGTCGTCCTTGTGCGGCGCGCCCTTGGCAAGACCCATCATGTACGGCACGGCGACGGTGGAGCGCTTGCCGTCGGCGGCGGGGAAGAAGACGTTGAACTTCGATCCCTTCTCCTTCACCGTGGTGAGGTTCATCTGCACGTCGCCGTTGGCGATGAGCAACTCACCCTTGTCGACCTTGGCCTGCAGCTTGCCGGTCGACGACGACGGGCCGACATTGTTGGCCTGCAACGCCGCCAGGTAGTCCAGCGCACCCTGCTTGCCGCGCAACTGCTGCAGCAGCACCAGCACCGCCGTGCCGTCACCGGCCTGGCCGGGCGTCGAGTACTGCAGCTTGCCCTTGAACTCCGGCTTCAGCAGGTCGTCCCAGGTGAGCGCGGCGGCATCGACCGACGGGTTGGCGATGAAGCACAGGAAGTTGTTGGCCATCGTCACGTAGTTGCCGTCGGGATCCTTGTCGGCGGCGGGGATCGCGGCGGTGTCGATACCGCTTGGCTGCAGCAGACCCGACTGCTCGGCCTTCTGGATGAACGGCGGCAGGGTGACCACGATGTCGGCCTGCGGATTGGACTGTTCCTTGTCGACCCGGTTGACCACCTCGCCCGACCCGGCCTCGACCAGGTTCACCGCGATCCCGGTCTGCTCGGTGAACTCGTCGAAGCGGTTCTTGTACCAGCCACCGACGCCGTCGGCGGAGTACACGGTGACGGTGCGGCCGTCGGCCGACTCGGTTCCGGTGCCGCCACACGCCGAGGAGAACGCGACGGCTGTGACGCCTGCCAGCAGCAACGCGGTGCGCGCGAGGCGGCGTCTGGTGAGGGAAGTACGCACGATGACAACAACTTTCGTTTCACGGAGGTGCATTCGCCGCGGCGGTCGCCGCGACGGAAGTTCAGGTCAGGAGCAGGGCGGGGAAGTCGGCGACGGAGTCGACGACGTGGGTCGCGCCCGCCTCTCGCAGCTGTGCCGCGCTGTGCGCGCCGGTCAGGGTGCCCGCGACGATGCGCGCCCCGGCCGCCAGACCGGTCGCGATATCGCTGGTGGTGTCGCCGAGGACAGCGATCCGGTCGACCGCGTCGACCCGCAGGCGCAGTGCCGCGGTGAGCACCATGTCCGGGTAGGGACGGCCACGGCCGGCGTCGGACGGGGCGAGGGTGAGGTCGGCCAGCTCGGCCCAGCCGAGCGCGGACAGCAGCTTGTCCTGGGTGTCGCGGCTGAACCCGGTGGTGAGCGCCACCCGGACACCCGCGTCGCGCAGGGCCGTGATCGCCTCTACCGCACCGGGTACGGGCGCGATGTCGGCCTCGCCGACGAGCGCGTCGTAGGCCGCCTCGAAGGCGCGATTACCTGCCTGGGCCGCGTCCTCGTCACCGAGCAGCGCACGGAAGACCTCGATCTTGGACTGGCCCATGGTGTCGAGCACGTATCGGCGGGCCGCCTCGCGACGTGGGCCGTCGGACTCGATCCCGACCGCGGTAGCCGCCTCCTCGAAGGCGCGAAGCACCAATCCGCCGTCGGCGACGGTTGTACCGGCCATGTCGAGCACGGCGAGCTGAATAGCGTTGTGGTGCACGGTGATCCTCACAGTCCGATCTCGTCGGCGGTTTGTTCGCCGAGGGCGGGGCCGAGCGTCATTCCGCGACCACCGGGGCCGGTCACCACCCACACGTTGGTGTCGGCCCGCACGCGGGTGACGATGGCGTCCGGGTCGACGCTCTGGCTGTAGACACCCGCCCAGCGGCGCACCACCCGTGGCAGCTTGCGGCCGAGCAGCTCCTCGGTCACCTCGGTGAGGTGGTCGTAGGGCGCTTCGTCGACGTCGAAGGCGAACGGTTCGGTGTATTCGTGGGTGTCACCGATGGTCAGCCCGCCGTGCAACCGCTGCACACACAGCAGCTGCATCCTGTGCTCGGCGGCGGTGGCCGTCTGCGACTGCTCGCGCGCGAGCGAATCCACCTGCGGGCCGGCGAAACCCGGGTAGTAGCGGAAGCTGTCGCCGTCGGCGATCGCCGTGGTGAGTGCTTCGCCGAGCGGCTCGGTCTGCATCATCTGCAACCGCACCCGGCGCACCGGCAGCACACCGGCCAGTTCCCGGGTGAGCCCGGAATGCGCCGCGCCTGGGCAGTGCACGACCAGGTCGGCCTCGTGACGGCGGCCCTGATCGTCGAGCACCACCGCACCGGCGCCGGTATCGGTGACCGACCGGGCCTCGGTCGACTCGTGGAAGGTGTAGCGACCGCTGGCGGCCATGTGGGCGCGCAAGGCGGGCAACGCCTGCCGCGACTCCACCGCCGCGTCGGTCGAACAGTGCAGGCCGGCCAGGTATTTACCGCGCAGCGCCGGGTTGTGCGCCAGCACCTGCTCGGGTTCGAGCAGGGTGAAACCGCGATCGGCCGCGGTGGGCCCCGCCGCCGCGGCCTCGGCGACGGCCAGCTCCGCCGGGGTACGGACCAGGGTGATGGACCCGGCGGGCCGGAAACCGACGCCCGCGACCCGACCGCCGATCTCCTCCCACAGCCCGCGCGAACGCAGCGTGAGTTCCAGCTCGCCTGCCGACCGCCCGGATACCCAGACCAGGCCGAAGTTGCGGACCGTCGCGCCGCGCGCCTCGCGTTCGCGTTCCAGGTGGACGACCTCGTGGCCGCGGGCTATCGCGGCCCAGGCGTGCGCCGTGCCGAGAATCCCACCACCGATGATGACCAATCGCATGGCACCGATAGTGGCAAATGGTCTAGACCGATAGGTGTGGCCAGGGCGAACACCGCGTTAACTTTTGGTATAGACCAATCCGGGTACGCTGAGCGGCATGGATTCACCGCACACCACGCGCGTCCCGAAGGTGTTCCGCGTCCGCACCGAGATCGACGCGATCCTCGCCGAACTCGACGAGGGCGACCCGGTGCCGTCGGAACGCGATCTCGCCACCCGCTTCGGAGTGGCGCGCGAGACGGTGCGCCACGCGCTGCGGGAACTGCTGGTGGAGGGCAGGATTCGCCGGCGCGGACGCGGAACTGTCGTGTCGCGGCCTAAGCTCACCCAGCCGCTGTCGCTGCGTTCCTACACCGAGGGCGCGGTCAGTCTCGGCCGCGTACCCGGCCGCGTAGTCGTGGCCTGGGAAGACGTTCCCGCCGACGCGCAGACCGCGACCGATCTCGAGGTGGAGCCCGGCACGCCGGTGATGCACCTCGAACGCGTCCTGCTCGCCGACGGTGAACGCATCGGCCTGGAAAGCACCTATCTGCCACTGCATCGCTTCGGCGGGCTTCGTGGCAGTTATGACCCGACCACGTCGCTCTACGCCGCGATCCGCGCCACCGGCGTGAGCTTTGCCGGTGCGCGGGAACGCATCGAGACCGTTCTCGCCTCGCCGCGGGAGGCGGGCCTGCTCGAAAGCACGACCGCACTACCGATGTTGCTGCTGCACAGGCGAAGTGTCGATACGGACGGCGCACCCATCGAACGGGTGCGTTCGCTCTATCGTGGTGACCGCGTCGCCTTCGAGGCGAGGCTGTCACCGGAACCCGCGTAGCCCCTACTGCTCGGGCAGCCTTCGCCTGCCACCGATCACATCGGTGACGAGGTCGGTGTAGCCGTCGACCAGTTCGGCCAGGTGATACCAATGTTTGTGCGTGCTGTCGCTTCGCGCGCCGTCCAGATCGATGGCCTGGTTGGCATCCACCCAGCTTCGCGCCATCCGGTCGACGACGGCGCCGAGACTTTCGGTGTGCAGCGAGGCACCCGTCCGATTCACCGGAATCTCGGCGACAATCCAGTCGTTGATGTCGTCGACGAGTTCTCCTCGACGGCAATCTATTTCGGCGATCAATGCGGCGTCACGCACCTGTGCCCGCCGTTCGTGCAGCTCAGCGAGCGCGTGTGCCGATCGCAGCAATTCGCGATCCTGGAAACGCCGCCCCTGAAAGGCGCACAACAATTGTGGCGCCGTCGGCAGTACCCCACCCATCACCGGCGCGCTCATCGCAACGCCCCGAATTCACCCGACACCCAAGATTTGTATACCAACATGATTGGCTCTCGATTCGGTTATCCCGGTCTTCTGTTCGGCTTGCTCGCAACCAGGCTAACTGGATCATGCTCGCTCACAACGGGAAACGCAAGATTGCGTTGTCACTCCTGCAGTAAAGCCGCCCTGACAGAACCGCGGGTCACTTGACCACAAGCGAACAGGCCGACCGGCATTCTTTCCCGAACCCGTGACAGCATGGACGAGCAGCGCAATAATGCGATTCACGTGACGCGCCACAGGCGAAGGGGCACCCATGGCAGGCAAGCGAACCACACTCACCGTCCGGCTTCGCAGGCTCGCCGCGATGCTCCGTGAGCTGCGCGAATCCGCCGGGCTCAGCAAAGAGGACGTGAGCGCGCGCACCGGCATCAACGTGACAACGCTGTACCGCATCGAAATGGCGCAGGCGCGCCCGCAGCGGCGCACGCTCAGCGCGATGCTCGACCTGTACCAGGTGAGCGAGAAAATGCGCGAGGAGGCCATGAGCCTGCTCAGCGACGCGCTCAAACCGGGCATGTCACATGCGTACGAAGGGGCGTTGTCCGATGTCTACGCCACCTACATCAACTTCGAGGCGGAAGCACTTTCGGCACGCCAGTACCAGACCTCCACTGTGCCCGGCCTTTTGCAGACCTTCGAATACGCCGCGGCGGTGATCGATACGTCGATGCCGCGCCTCGACGCCTCCGTGATGGAGAGCCGGGCCAAGGCGCGCATGGACCGCGCGGTGAACCTGACGAAGGACGATCCGCTCGAGCTGTGGGTGGTGATGGACGAGGCCGCCATCCGCCGGGTGGTCGGCGGTCCGGTGACCATGGTCGGCCAGCTCGACCGACTGCTCGAGGAGACCAAGCGCAAGAACGTGATCCTGCAGGTCCTGCCGTTCGAGGCGGGCGCGCATCCCGGCATGGCCGGGTCGTTCACGCTGCTCGACTTCCGCAATCCGGTCGACCCCGAACTGGTGTATGTGGAGAGCATGTCCGTGCACGACCTGGTCGAAGGTCATTCGGAGATCCGCCGATTCGGCGTGATCTTCGACCAGTTGCGGGCCATGGCGCTGAGCCCACGTGATTCCGCCGCGCTGATTCAGCGGGCTCGCGACGAGATCGCGGCCGGGGTGGATCGGGCGAGGTAATCGCCCCTCATGGGGTGAGCAGGCCGGCGACCCGGGCGAGGACCTCGGGTGCGAGGAGATCGTCGAGGGTCGCGTCGACGGCATGGGCCGTCAGGTTGCCCGTCACCAGGCGCCGCCAGTCCTCCACCGCGGCAGCCGCATCGGGTCGATCGCGCTCGGGGACGACCAGGACGAGTTCGCCGGGCAGGATTTGTGGGCGGTGGGTCGACGCTGCGCGTGCGAGCGCGGCGGAGTGATCGATCAGGTGCCGCAATTCGTCGCCCGTCATGGTGATCGTGCCCGCCAGCCTGTCGGTCAATTCGGCCGCTGACGTGTCAATGCCCGTTTCATGGTTGGGCGGACGGGAATCGTTGTCCGCGACGCCGATGAGCCGCTCGACGAATCTGCCCGGCGCCGTCGGCGACAGCGGTCCGGCACCCGCATCCGTGCCCAGGAGGACAACCCGGACAATCTGGTTGTCCTCCCCCAGCCGCACCGCCATCTCCTGCGCGACGAGGCCGCCCGCCGACCATCCGAGCAACCGATACGGCCCCTGCGGAGCGATCCGGCGGATCTCGGTCAGGAAGTGCTGCGCGTAGTCGCCGATCGTCGGCAGATCGACAAGCGTCTGCAGCCCGTAGACGGGTACCTCCGGCTCGAGGTGGGCGAGCAGGCAGGCGAAGGGCCATGCCAGTCCCGCTTCACCGGCCAGACAGAACAGCGGTGTGCCGTCGACCGAATCCGAGCGCGGACGGATCGGCAGCACGGTCGACACCGCGGCAGCGGGTCGCGGTTCGGCGAACACCTCGCGGGACCACTCGCAGGTCTGCGCCTGCTCCTCGTCTGTGCGCACAACGAATGGTACGTCGTACGAAAGTTCTACCGAGCCAACAATTCCGGGGGCACCGGTCAGTGGACGACCGAGGGAAGACAGCGGGAACCGGCCCACAGATCGTCGATCAGGCGCTGGTAGCTCTCGGCGAGGTCGTCGAGCCGGGCCCACTCGTCGTAGAACTGCGCGTCGGTGGCGTCGGCCATGGTGACGAACAGCCGCGCGCTGTGTGCCGCGAGCCGGTCGACAAGCATGCCGAGGGTTTCGCAGTGCTCGGCCGCGGAGGCCGAGGGCAGCGGGGCGGCCAGGATCACCCAGCGGTCGATCGCGCGCATCAGTTGCGCCCGGCGACGGTCGAGTCCTGGCGCCTCGAAGGCCGGCGTGCGGTCGCGCACCTGGTGCAGCACGGCGAGCTCGGCCGCCGCGTGCAGCACCGGGTGGTAGTCCTCGGCCGGTCCACGGAACGCGGCGAGCATCAGCTCACGCCCGGGCAACCTGGTTCGGTCGACCGAAAACCGCGTCTCACAGCGCATCACCGTCATCTGGCACCTCCGGCTCGGCCACCCCGGCAAACACTCCGCCACCACTGTCCCCTACCACGATGCCAGACGGAAGCGAACAGGCCTGCGGACATCCAGGTTGTCCTGTTCGCCTGGCGTGTGCCCGCCGCGCTACAGCGCGCGCAGACTGCCGAACAGGCCGTCCTTCTCCTCACGTGGGCCCGCGGTGAAGTACAGCGCGTCGGCGTCGCCCGCGCTCTCACCGTTGCCGAACGTCAACGCCCACAACCCCTCGATCTGCACCGGCTCGCCGTCGCTGTCGCGCAGGTAGTCGACGAAGGTCCCGGTGGTGTCGTCGAAGGCGAGGACCCGGCCGAGGCCACCGGAGTTGCCGATCAGCAACTTGCCCGAGAGCGCACCGAAGTTCGACGGCGCGATCGTCACCGCCCACGGTGCGTTGAGGCGCCCGCCGTCGTCGATGATGCGCACCAGCTTGCCCGCGGCGTCGAATTCGGCGACCTTGCCCTTGTCCGGGGTACCGCCGGCCGCTTCGTCGGCCTTGGCGTCGAGCGAGACCTCCTCGCCCTTGTCGAAGGCCTCGGTGTCCTTCTTGTCGGCCTTGGTCACGGCGTAGGAGACGAACACCCGGCTGCCGACCGTGGTGATGTTGAACGGTGCCGGGTCGCCGGGAACGGCCTTGTTGCCCTTCTCCGGACTGGCGGGGTCGACGGGCTTGCCGGTGGCGAACGGGTTGGCGAAGCCGGTGGTCGCCACCGGCTGCCAGAACTTGTCGAAGGTGCGGATCTGCGGGTCGGCGCCGAAGTCGGCGGCCAGCAGTTTGTCACCGGAGGGTGCGAGCGTGAGCCCGAGGAACGACATGCCCTGCGCCGAACCGTCGAAAACCTGGTTGGCGCCGCCGTTGCGGCGGATGACGGCTCCGTCGGGCGCCTGCTCGGTCCAGGCGTTGATCCTGCCGGAATCGGTGCCGACGATGAACCGGGCCGAACCGCCGAGCGGGACCGGCATTCCGTTCAGATCGACCCACTGGTCGCGCACCGCGAACAGATCGGAATTGATCGGGGCCGGGTTGAACACCACACCGGTCGTCTTGCCCGCCGACTTGTCGGACGGATCGGCATCGGTGCCGGGAATCGCGACGGATTCGAACTGGTCCCTGGTGAGTTTCTGCAGTGCCGGGTCCGTCGACTCGCTGACATCACCGAGGAACTGGAACGACTTACCACCCGCGCCCACCCAGAAATGTCCGCCCGCGCCCTTGGGCCGGGTCGCCAGACCCCAGGCGTCGACCATCTCGGCGATGGTGAATTGGGCGTGATAGGAGTCGGAGCTGGCGGCCAGATCGGTTTGGCTGTACCGGTTGCCGTCGAGGGCGGCGACACCGTCGCCCGCCGGATCGGTGCCCGAGCACGCGGCAGCGACCAAGAGCACCGCGCCGAGAACCGCACCGCGCACCGGCCCGGACAGCACCCGGCGGGTGCCCCTCACATGTCCGTTCAACGTTCATTCCTTTCGACCTCCGCCGGACGGCGTTCAGGCGACGCTGACCTTATCCCGACCCGTGTGACGGTGTGCCGTGAACATGGCTGTGGTGGCAGGTCTAGGCTGTCGCGCGTGGTCGAACCAAGCGCGCCCATCGCCCCGCATCCCGCCGTCGCCGCCCTCGCACCGCTGCTCGGTACCTGGCGCGGGCGAGGTCACGGTGAGTACCCGACCATCGATCCCTTCGACTACGTCGAGGAGATCACCTTCGGTCATCTGGGCCGCCCGTTCCTGACCTACCGGCAGCGGACCAAAGCCGCCGACGACGGCCGCCCGCTGCACGCGGAGACGGGCTATCTGCGCGCCCCAGCACCCGGCAAGGTCGAACTGGTGCTCGCCCACCCCACCGGAATCACCGAGATCTGCGAGGGAACACTCACCGAAACCGTCGACGGAATTCGGCTCGAATTGAATTCGACGAATATCGGGTTGAGTGGGTCGGCGAAATCGGTGACGGCGGTAGGCCGTTCCTTCCATGTGACCGGCGACACCATCGAGTACACGCTGCGGATGGCCGCCGTCGGCGAATCCCTGCAACATCATCTGAGCGCGACCCTGCAACGTGCGTGACAATGCAATTTCATTTGCACGTACCCGCTGAGCAGCGCGTTCGATCGCGACGGCGGATCGTCACGGTCGCATAGCGATTACGTTCGAACACGCCCGCACATATGGCAACAATTGTGTGTCGCTTACTGCCGCCGCCTGTTGCCGAGCGCTTCCGCGTTCTACGGTTCTCCCATTCGGAACACGTCGAAACCCTGGACGAGGGAGACGAATATGAGCCGTTCCACCCTGATTTTGACCACCGCCGGAATGATTCTCGGCGGTGCCATGGCCATCGATCTGCTCGACGCCCGAGTCCAATCCGCGCCGCCCAAACCGGCTCCCGGCTATGAAGTGGTCCACCGCGACGCGGTCGAGCACACCGACAAAGACGCCTACGTCGTCCCGCCGTATCGCGCTCAGTAACCGGGTGGCAGCGCCGCGAACATGTCACGGGTGACGGCGACCGCGTTGTCGGAACTGCCACCCTTGACCAGCAATGTCGCGAAGGCCATGTCGCCGCGGTAGCCGACGAACCACGAGTGCGATCCGCCGTCGACCTCCGCCTCACCGGTCTTGCCGTACACCTCGCCCTGATCGCGGATGCGTTCGGCGGTGCCGCCGGTGACGACCATCCGCATCATCTCGCGCAGCCCCTCCACCACCTCGGGCGCGAGTTCGGGCCGCTCACCGACGATCTCGGTGGGCCTGCCCGCGATCAGATACGGCACCGGCGCCGACCCGTGCGCCACCGCCGCGGCCATCAGTGCCATCCCGAACGGGCTCGTCACCACCCGGCCCTGGCCGATGCCGTCCTCGGCGCGCTGGACCAGCCCGTCGGCGGGCGGCACCGACCCCGACAGCGTCGGCAGCCCGGCCACCCGGTAATCCTGGCCGATGCCGAGGCGGGCGGCGGCCTCGGTGAGCGCGTCGGGTTCGAGCCGGCTGGCCAGCCGCGCGAAGGTGGTGTTGCAGGAGCGTTCGTAGGCGGTGGCCATCGGCACATCACCCACCGTGAAGAGGTTGTAGTTGGGAATCGTCCGCTCCCCGATGGTTGTCCGGCTCGGGCAGGGCAGCACCGTCTCGGGCGTCGCGATACCCGCCGCCATCGCCGCCGACGCCGTGACCGTCTTGAAGATCGAGCCGGGCGGGTACTGACCGCTCGTGGCCACGGGGCCGTCACGATCGGCGGCCTTGTTCTGGGCCACCGCGAGAATCGCGCCGGTGGAGGGCCTGATCACCACCATCATCGTCTGCTCGGTGCGCAGGTCGACCGCGTGCTGCGCCGAATTCTGCACGAAACGGTCGATACTGAGCGCGAACGACGGTGCCGGCTGGGCCGGGACCTCGTGCAGCACATCGAGATCCGCGCCGTTGGCGTTGCGGGTTACCACGCTCCAGCCCGCCTTGCCGTCGACCTCGGCGATCACGGTCTTGCGCACCTGGGTGAGCAGGTCGGGGGCGAACTTGCGATCGGTGGGCACCATGTCCCACTCCTGGGTGAGCGTCACTCCGGGCAGACCGATCAGGTGACCGCCGAGCGTCTCGGCCTCGTACTCGCTGAGCAGGACGACCGTGTACGCCCCATCGGCTTTGCGCGCGGCCGACAGAATGGCCTGCGGGGTGTAGGCCACCGGATCGATGCGGCTCAGCGCAGCGGCAAGCGCCCCCGCGACCCGGTCGGGGTCCGGGGCGTCGGCGACCGTGAACCGTACCCGTGACACCTTGCCCGGCACGAGCACATCGCTGCCCGCCGACTCGTTGACCCGCGCGCGCGGCGCGGGTTGGGTTCGTAATTCCAGGCTTTGGGTGTCGCCGAGTTTGGGGTGGATGTCGGTGGCGGTCCAGCGCACCAGCCAGCGGCCGTCGCTGCGGCCCATCTGCAGTTCACCCGAATAGGTCCAGTGGCGGCCCTTGGGCAGTGTCCACTCGTAGGTGTAGTCGACGGTGGCGGTGTCGCCCTGCACGCGTGCGTCGCCGGTGCGGACGGTGAGCTTCTCGGCCTGCAGCGCGTCCCAGGTAGAAGTGAGTGCGGCCGTGGCCTTCTCGGGTGAGGTCGTGAGACCACCCGCGGTGACCAGATCGCGGTCGGCCAAGGCCTCGGCGAAGTCCTGGGCGGCGGGCACCGGCCCCTGCGGACCCGTCGAACACGCGCCCGAGGAGAGCGCGAGCGCGAGCACCGCACAGGTGGTGAACATCCGAGTCCTCATCGGCACAGATGGTAACGGCGAACCGGGCGCCGACGACGCAACAACGCCGGGTCAGCGGCGGAAAACTAATCGACGAGGACGGTCGCGAAGGTGGCG
Source organism: Nocardia sp. JW2 (assembly GCF_051843015.1). Taxonomy (NCBI): domain Bacteria; kingdom Bacillati; phylum Actinomycetota; class Actinomycetes; order Mycobacteriales; family Nocardiaceae; genus Nocardia; species Nocardia sp. JW2. Next base: position 39,205 of record NZ_JBPXLK010000017.1, on the reverse strand, counting down.
ATCTGACGGAAACCCACACGGCTGTAAGCACGTCGGGCGATCTGGTTGTAGTCGTTCACGTACAGGCTGGCCGTACGACCTGTCGACACAACGGCATTCGCGACGGCGGCCGTTCCCGCCGTCCCCACCCCGGCACCGCGATGCTCGGGATGCACCCACACGCCCTGGATCTGGCCGGTGCGCCGCGACAACGACCCGATCTCGGCCTTGTACACCACTTCGCCGTCGTCGAAACGTGCCCAGGCCCGGCCGGATTCGATGAGGCTCTTGATGCGGCGTCGGTAGCCGCGACCACCGTCGCCCGCGCGCGGGTCGACGCCGACCTCCTCGATGAACATGGAGATCGCGGCGGTGAGATAGCGGTCGATCTCGTCGGGCCGCACTCGCCGCACCGCGCTGTCCGGGCGGGCGAGGGCCGGTTGGGCCAGGGCGAGCAGCGGCTGGTCGGCGCGTAACTCCCTGGCCGGTCCCCAGCTCGGCGCCAGCATCTCCCACAGCGGCAGCGCCAGCTCCTGCCTGCCGACCACGGAGGAACACACGCGCGGCCACCTGGTGGCCCGGTCGGCGAACGCGCGAAGGGCCTGCTGATCACCGCGCAGCGGAACCAGGTTCGCACCGGAGAAACACAGGGAGTCGGCCGGACCGCCGCGACTCCACAACTCACCCACGCCGGAACGGGTGTCGAGCCCGAATTCCTGGACACGGGCCGCGATCATGCACGAGGCGACCGGATCGGCGTCGAGGACCCGTAGCACCTCGGCCAGGTCCCGCACGGTCACCGGACGCGCGGGGGTGGCCTTGGACCGTCGCGTCGGCTCCAGCAGACTCCGCACGGCACCAGCCTGCCACGAAAGCGGGCGCAGTGGTACGGGTCGAGGTGAATCCGTCGCCGGACCGTGAGGGATCAGCCCGCGGTGACCACCGGCTGCGCGCCGGGCTCGGTGCCCATCTCCTCGGCGATCCGCATCGCCTCCTCGATCAGGGTCTCCACGATCTGGGCTTCCGGCACGGTCTTGATGACCTCGCCCTTGACGAAGATCTGCCCCTTGCCGTTGCCGGAGGCCACTCCGAGATCGGCTTCGCGGGCCTCGCCGGGGCCGTTCACCACGCAGCCCATCACGGCCACGCGCAGCGGCACCTCGAGGCCGTCGAGCCCGGCGGCGACGGCGTCGGCCAGCGTGTACACATCCACCTGGGCGCGTCCGCACGACGGGCACGACACGATCTCGAGCTTGCGCGGACGCAGGTTCAGCGACTGCAGGATCTGGCCGCCGACCTTCACCTCTTCGGCGGGCGGCGCCGACAGCGAGACGCGGATCGTGTCACCGATGCCCTCGCTGAGCAGGGCGCCGAACGCGACCGCCGACTTGATGGTGCCCTGGAACGCCGGGCCCGCCTCGGTGACGCCGAGGTGCAGCGGGTAGTCGCTGCGCGCGGCGAGCTGACGGTAGGCCTCGACCATCACGACCGGGTCGTTGTGCTTGACCGAGATCTTGATGTCGCCGAAGCCGTGGTCCTCGAACAGGCTCGCCTCCCACAGCGCCGACTCGACCAGGGCCTCGGGGGTGGCCTTGCCGTACTTCTCCATCATCCGCTTGTCCAGCGAACCGGCGTTCACGCCGATGCGGATCGGGATGCCCGCCGCACCCGCGGCTTTGGCGACCTCGCCGACGCGACCGTCGAATTCCTTGATGTTGCCCGGGTTCACCCGCACCGCGGCGCAACCCGCGTCGATGGCGGCGAAGATGTAGCGGGGCTGGAAGTGGATGTCGGCGATCACCGGGATCTGTGACTTCTTGGCGATGGTCGCCAGGGCGTCGGCGTCTTCCTGCCTCGGACACGCCACGCGCACGATGTCGCAGCCCGAGGCGGTGAGTTCGGCGATCTGCTGGAGGGTGGCGTTCACGTCGTGGGTCTTGGTGGTCGTCATCGACTGCACCGAGATGGGATGGTCACTGCCCACGCCGACATTGCCGACCATGAGCTGACGGGTCTTGCGCCGTGGTGCGAGAACAGCAGCGGGAGCGGCGGGCATCCCCAATCCGATAGTGCTGGTCACGGTCGGCTGCCTTCTTTCCTACGGATCTCGAATCGACCTGGGCTGATTGCTTCCGAGCTTAGTCGCGCACGCCGCCGCCGCACCCTGTGAGGGGCGCGACAGCGGGCGTCTGCGGATCAGGGTAGGCGGATCGGGTTGACGATGTCGGCGGCGAGGGTGAGCAGCATGAAGGCACCGCCGATCACGACCGCCACATACGTCACGGGGAGCAGTTTCAGATAGTCGACCGGGCCTGCGGGGGCTTTGCCGCGCCAGGAGCGCACCACATCGCGCACCTTCTCGTAGAGCACCACCGCGATGTGCCCGCCGTCGAGCGGGAGCAACGGCAGCAGGTTGAACGCGCCGAGGAAGAAGTTCAGGCTGGCCAATACCAGGATGAACATGCCCCACAGACCACGCTCGGCGGTCTCGCCACCGATCCGGCTCGCGCCGTAGACGCTGACCGGGGTCTCCGGGTCGCGCTCGCCGCCGGTGACGGCCTCCCACAGCGCCGACACCTTCTGCGGCATCTTGGCCAGGGACTTCACCGTCTCGACGAAGAAGTCGCCGGTGAACACGATGGTCGCCGGAATCGCCTCGACCACGCCGTACTGCTGCGGTTCGGCGTAATCGGGGCCCACACCGACCGCGGACACCTCGCGGGCCGGACCCTCCTTGGGCGAGCGCATCACCCGCTCGGGGGTCACGGGCACGGTGAGGGTGTCGCCGTCGCGTTCGATGGTGTAGGTGAACGTGCCGGTCTGCTTCTGGGTTTCGGCCTGGAACTGCGCCCAGGTGCTCACCTCGACGCCGTTGACCGCCTTCACCACGTCGCCACGCCGTAAACCGGCGCGCTGAGCCGGACCGTCACCCGTGCACGGTGCGAGCTTCTTGTCCGGCGTCTCCTGGGCGACGCAGCTCATGGTGCCGAGCGCGGTGGCGGGCGGCTGCTCGAGCTGCGGCAGACCCCAGCCCACCGCGAGCACGACCAGCAGAATGAAGCCGAGCAGGAAGTTCATGGCGATGCCACCGAACATCACCACCAGCCGCTTCCAGGTGGACTGGCGATACATCGCCCGGTCGACCTCTTCGGGCTCCAACTCGTCCAGGGCCGTCATGCCCGCGATATCGCAGAAGCCGCCGAGCGGCAGCGCCTTGAGGCCGTATTCGGTCTCGCCACGACGGAACGAGAAGATACGGGGCCCGAAACCGATGAAGTAGCGGCGTACCTTCATGCCGGTCGCCTGCGCGGCCCACATGTGCCCGCATTCGTGCAACGCGATCGAGATCGTGATACCGACGGCGAACAGGGCAAACCCGAACGCGAATACCATCTGGCCCTTTCTCTGTTCTCGGCGGCTGGCGCCGCGGTGGGGGTCCTGTTGAGTCGGTCAGGTCAGGGCGTCGGTACTTCGGCGATAACCTCGGCGGCGAACTCCCTGGCCCAGCGGTCGGCCGCGAGGACGTCGTCCAGGGTATCGGGTTCGGCACGCCAGCGGTCCGCGGCCTCGACCGCGCGGGTGACGGTGCGCACGATGGCCGGGAAGCTGATGGCGCCGTCCAGGAAGGCCGAGACCGCGACTTCGTTGGCGGCGTTGTAGACGGCGGTGACGCTGCCGCCCGCCTCACCGGCTTGCCTCGCCAGACGGACAGCGGGGAAGACCGCGTCGTCGACGGGCTCGAACGTCCAGGTCGACGCCGTGCCGAAATCGCAGGGCGTGGCCGCGCCGGGGAGGCGGTCGGGCCAGCCGAGCGCCAGGGCGATGGGCAGCTTCATATCCGGTGGGCTCGCCTGGGCCAGGGTGGAACCGTCGGTGAACGTGACGAGCGAATGCACGATCGACTGCGGGTGCACGGTGACATCGATGCGGTCGTAGGGCACCCCGAACAGCAGGTGGGTCTCGATCAGTTCCAGGCCCTTGTTCACCAGCGAGGCCGAGTTCAGGGTGTTCATCGGGCCCATCGACCAGGTCGGATGCGTTTTCGCCTCGTCGGGGTTCACCGATTCGAGCATCTCGGTGGTCCAGCCGCGGAACGGGCCGCCGGAGGCGGTGAGCACCAACCGGTCGACTTCCTCGGCGCGACCGCCGCGCAGGCATTGGGCCAGGGCGGAGTGTTCGGAGTCGACGGGGACGATCTGGCCGGGTGCGGCCGCCCGGGTAACCAGCGAACCGCCCGCGACGAGGGACTCCTTGTTGGCCAGCGCCAACCGGGTCCCCGACTCGAGGGTGGCCAACGTCGGTTCCAGGCCGAGCGAACCGACCAGGGCGTTGAGCACCACGTCGGCTTCGGTGCGGCGCACGAGTTCGGTCACCGCGCCCGGCCCGCCCAGGTCGAGATCGAGTTGCCGGGCGGCGGCGGGATCGGCCACGGCGACATTGCGGGTGCCGGTGGCGGCCATCTGCTCGGCGAGCAGCGCGGGATTGCCGCCGCGCGCGGCCAGCCCGACCACCTCGAAGCGGTCCGGGTTGGCGGCGATCACCTCGAGCGCCTGGGTGCCGATCGAACCGGTACTGCCCAGGAGCAGCACCTTCACCCGGTCGGTCGCCGTCGTATTGCCGTGCGCGGCACGGGGTGCGTGGTGGGACACGGGCCCATTGTGGCAGGGCTGCTGGCTACGACGAACGGTCGTATGCCACGATATGCACACTCGCCCAACCAGAACTCGAGCCCTAAGGAGCGATCGTGGCCGCCACGGACCTCGAAAAAGCCAGCACCGAGCGCGCCGTCGCCACCAGCGTCGACCCCGCCGAGGTGCCCTCGGCAGCGTGGGGCTGGAGCGGCGAGTCGCCCAAGACCTTCCGCATCGCCGGCTGGTTCGTCGTGATCGCGCTGCTCGGCATGACCATCGGTAACCACCAGGGCCACGTCGAGGACATCTTCCTCATCGGGTTCGCCGGTCTGCTCGCGGCGATCCTCGTCCTCGATTCGCTCACCAAGCGCATCCCGAGGTAGACACCCGCACCGATGCCTGCGGCGCGATTCGATCGCGCCGCAGGCATTGTCGTGTCAGCGGCCGCGTCGCGCGCCGGGCTTGCGTCCGGCCTTGGCAGGTTTGCGCTGCGCGGTCTGCTTCTTCGGCGTCTGCTTCTTCTGCGCACGCTCGGGCGCGGGCCTGGCCGGTTCCGCGCCGCGTGAACTGTTGGCCGAGCGGCCGCGCACGATGCCGACGAATTCCTCGACCAGTTCCGAATCGCCGTCGGCGGGCCAGGCCAGCGCGATCCGGGTGAACTCGGTGTCGCTGATCGGGCGGTACACCAGGTCGCGCCGATGGTGCAGCCGGGCGATCGACTGCGGCACGATCGTCACTCCCCCGACGGCAGCGACCATCGCCAGGGCGTCCGCGGCCTGATCCAGATCGCCGCTGTCGTGGTGCTGTTCGTCGGCCAGATCGGCCGGGCTCACGGCATCGAGCAGCGACAACGCGTCGTCCTTCTGTACGACAGCGACCGGCGTCTCCTCCCACAGCGGGATCGCGTTCATTCCGGACCGGTCCATCGGCAACCGCACGAAGCACAGGTCCACCCGACCCTCGCGCAGCGCGCTCTCCTGCTCGCTCTGCGCGACACCGAGCACCTCGAGGGGGTGGTCGGGCAGCCGCTCGCCCCACACGCGCGCCCACTTCGACACCGTCACCCCCGGCACGAAACCGACGCGCAGGCTCGCGGGCCCCTCCGGCTTCTGCTCGCGCTGTGCCTGCTCGTCGGCGCGGATCAGCTCCCGCGCGTGTTCGAGCAGGGTCGCGCCGTCCTCGGACAGCTGGGTCGGCGACGCACCTGGCACGAACAGCCGCGTGCCGAGTTCACCCTCGAGCTCGATCACGGTGGCGCTCAAGGCTTGACGCGGAATCCGCAGCGCCTTCGCGGCGCGCGCGAAATGCAGTTCCTCGGCGACGGCGACGAACCGACGTAACCGGGTGAGGTCGATGGAGTCGGCGGCGGTGACGTCGAAGTCGCTCATTCGGATCAGAATATGGCACGCGCCGAACAGGTCGGCGCGCCGATCACAGGTTGGTCAGCACGGCGATGAGCACGGCGATGCCGATCACGATGGCGAACACCACCAGCAGCACCCCGAACATCGACCCCCAACCGCCCCGCGCGGGCGGCGGTGGCGGCATGGGCGCGCGCATCGCGGGCTGGGCCCAGGCGGCGGGGGTCGCCGGTCGCGGCGCCATCGGCGGAACCGGTGCGACCGGGATCGCGGCACCGGAGGTGTTCACCGGCCGCATCGGCTGCATCCCCATGAACGGCTGAGCGTGCGCCCCGGACGCCGGGCGTGCGATCGGGCGGGCACCGGTGGTCCCCGTGCGCATGGCCCGCTGGGCGGCCTCGACGAACTCCTCGCAGGAGGAGAACCGGTCGGCTGGTCGCTTGGCCAGCGCCCGCGCCATCACGGCATCCAGATTCGGCGGCAGCCCGGCCCGGCGCGGGCTCACCGGCGGTGGCGGCGACTGCAGGTGCCCGGTGATGACGGCGGCCGGGCTGGGCGCCTCGAACGGTGCGGTGCCGGTGAGCAGGGTGTAGAGCGTGCAGGCCAGCGAATACTGGTCGGCGCGATGGTCGAGTGGGACACCGGTGAGCTGCTCGGGTGCCGCGTAGGCCAGTGTCGCGGTGAACGAGCCGGTCTCGGTGAGGTGACCGGAATCGTCACGCAGACGCGCGATGCCGAAGTCGGTGAGATACACCCGCTCTTGGCTGTTGGACCTGGCCAGCAGGATATTGGCCGGTTTCACATCGCGGTGCAGCACGCCAGCGCGGTGCGCGAAGTCAAGGGCGGCGGCGGTCTCCCGGATGATCTGCAACGCCCGATCCGGTGGCAGCGTCGCCGGATCGAGCATCGACGCGTCGATCCCGTCGACGTATTGCATGCTGATCCACAGCTGGTCGTTCTCCACACCGCGGTCGAACACCGTCACGATATTGGGGTGGTCGAGCTGGGCGACCAGGTCGGCTTCCCGCTCGAACCTGGCCCGGATCTCGGCGTCGGAGAACAGCTCCTGATTCAGCAGTTTCAGCGCGGTCCACCTCGGCAGCCGAGGATGCCTGGCCAGGTACACCGAACCCATCCCGCCGCGACCCAGCTGCCGGTCGATCGTGTATCCGGCGAATACCGTCCCGTCAGAAACCACTCTGACCCCCGAATCTCGCTCGTCGTCCGACGCGCTGGACCCTACCAAAACGGTGTTCGTGCCGTCGCGGGCATCCACTAGCTCATCGGGAAGGTGGTCAGTTCCTTCAGCAGTTCGGGCAGGTCCTCGGCCAGCACGTCCGAATCCCGGGAGAACAGGAATACCCAGCGTTCTCGGCCCGGGTCACTGAATGTGGAGACGACTACGGTCATGTTGTAGCTGTCTCTGCCGTACTGGTCCTTGAAGAAGAGCGCCCGGTGGTCGTCGGTGCGTGTGCCGGACGATCCGCTGCCCACATCTTTGGTCTCGCGCTCGAATCGGGCGACCGCCGCCTTCGCCGACTCCTCGGAGGGGAATGCGTAGAAGGCGAATCTGGTCGCGTTGATGTCGGCGGGTTTGCAGGACCATTTGGCATGCGCCTCTTGAAATGTCAGTTCCCACTGGAGTTCGCCGCGCGTGGTCGTATTGACATAGGCCTCACAGGAGCGGCCACCAGCACCGACTCCGGTCAGGTAGGGGTTCGACAGCGATGTTCCATCGGCTTCACCGGGCGGCAGCATCTGCGGGAACGCCGCAGACATCGCGGCGATGTCGCGATGGGCACGGGAACGATTGAGAATCTGCGACACCCAGGTGCTGTCGTCCTGCCACACCCAGTACGACGCACCTGCGATCGCGGCGAACACCGTCAGCAGAATCAGCGGAACGACGCCACGCCCGCGCCGGGCTGAAACGGGGCGAGCGGAATGAACCGGCGCCGGTCGCAGGTGCGGCGCGGGTATCGATGGGCGTGAATACTGCTGGTGCACAGGGGGCGCGAATGCCGTCGGTTGCCCACCCGTCCCGGTGAGAGCACGGCGGGCGGCCGCTGCGAATTCCGCACACGAATCGAAGCGGTCCACCGGGCGCTTGGCCAGCGCCCGCGCCAGGACCGCGTCCAACGCGGTGGGGAGGTCCGGTCGACGCCTGCGCACCGAGGGCGGTGGTGATTGCAGATGACCTTGAATGACGAGCACCGGATTCGCCGCCTCGTACGGAGCTTCTCCCGTGAGCAACGAGTACAGCGTGCAGGCGAGGGAGTACTGGTCGGCGCGATGGTCCAGCGGCGCACCGGTGAGCTGTTCGGGAGACGCGAAAGCGAGGGTGGCGGTAAAGGTTCCGGTCTGGGTGAGGTGGTGGACGTCGTCGCGGGGACGGGCGATACCGAAATCGGTGAGCAGCACGCGCTCCGGGCCGTTCGCCGCGGCCAGCAGGATATTGGCCGGTTTCACGTCGCGATGCAGCACGCCGTTGCCGTGCGCGTGGTCGAGTGCGGCGGCGGTGCCCTCGATGATGTGCAGAGCGCGGCCGGCAGGAACAGGATGCTCGATGTCGGCGGCGTCGACACCGTCGACGAACTGCATGCTGATCCACAGCCGCCCGTCGTCGAAGCCCCGGTCGTACACGGTGACGATATTCGGGTGTTCGAGCTGCGCGGCCAGATCTGCCTCCCGCTCGAACCTGGCCCGGATCTCGTTGTCCGAGAACAATTCCGGATTCAGCAGTTTGAGCGCGGTCTGGCGCGGCAGCCGAGGATGCCTGGCCAGGTACACCGAACCCATCCCGCCACGACCGAGCTGCCGTTCGATCGCGTACCCGGCGAAAACGTCCCCCGTCGTAAGCATGATCCCCCGTTGTCGAACCGATCGATTACCGATCCAACTTAGTGCAGGCCACACCACGCCATCGGGGTCCGGGTCACTCTTCGACCCGCACACCCATCGACCGCGCCGTACCCGCCACGATGCGCATCGCCGCGTCGACATCGGCGGTGTTGAGGTCGGGCAACTTGCGAATCGCGATGCGGCGCAACTGATCGCGGCTGAGCGCACCGACCGGCTTGTGTCCCGGTTGCGGCGATCCCGGTTGCCCGAGCGCGGCCCGGATGAGGGAGGCCGTCGGCGGCGTCTTGAGCCGCATCGTCCACCGCTTGCGCGCATCGATCGTGATGACAGCGGGAATGATCTCCCCACGCCGATCCGCCGTCGCCGCATCGTATTTCCGCTTCACCTCGAACGGCGGAACCCCGGTCGGCCCGAGCATCTTTCCGAGCGCCATCAGCGAGGCATTACCCGCTTCGAGCTCGACAGTGACTGTGACAGAGGCTGTTTCGCGCGCCATAGTCAACGATCTCGGACCGGCGCATCATTGCGGTCCCGCGACGATAACGCCTGGGCCGCAACAGTTTCAGTATCAGCCTTCGGCGGCGAGCTGACCGCAGGCCGCGGCGATCTCCTGGCCGCGGGTGTCGCGCACCGTGCAGGACACACCCTGGGCGATCACGCGGCGGACGAACTCCTTCTCGACCGGCTTCGGGCTGGCGTCCCACTCGCTGCCGGGGGTCGGGTTGAGGGGGATCAGGTTCACGTGGACCAGGGGGCCGAGGGCCTTGTGGAGTTTCTTGCCGAGCAGGTCGGCGCGCCACGGCTGATCGTTCACGTCGCGGATCAGGGCGTATTCGATGGATACACGGCGGCCCGACTTGTCGGCGTAGTAGCGGGCGGCGTCGAGGACCTCGGAGATGGGCCAGCGGTTGTTGACCGGGACCAGAGTGTCGCGCAGTTCGTCGTCGGGGGTGTGCAGCGAGACGGCCAGCCGCACCGACATGTCCTCGTCGGCCAGCTTGCGGATCGCCGGCGCCAGACCCACGGTCGACACCGTCACCGAACGCTGCGAGATGCCCAGACCGTCGGGTGCGGGGGCGGTGATGCGGCGCACCGCGTTCACCACCCGCTTGTAGTTGGCCAGCGGCTCACCCATGCCCATGAACACGATGTTGGACAACCGGCCCGGCCCGCCGTGCACCTCGCCGTCACGCAGGGCGGCAGCCGCGGCCCGCACCTGGTCGACGATCTCGGCGGTCGACAGATTGCGGGTGAGCCCCGCCTGCCCGGTCGCACAGAACGGGCACGCCATGCCGCAGCCCGCCTGGCTGGAGATGCACAGCGTATTGCGGTCGGGGTAGCGCATGAGCACGCTCTCGAGCAGTGTGCCGTCGTGTGCGCGCCAGAGCGTCTTGCGGGTGTCGCCCTCGTCGCAGGCCAGGTGACGCACCACGTCGAGCAGCGGCGGGAACAGCGTCTCGCCCACCTTCTCGCGCACGTCGGCGGGCAGATCGGTCATCTGCGCCGGATCGGACTGCAGGCGGCCGTAGTACTGGCGCGCCAGCTGATCGGCACGGAACTTCGGCAGGCCCAGCTCCTGCACCGCGGCCTTGCGCTCGTCCGCGTCGAGGTCGGCGAGGTGGCGCGGCGGCATACCGCGACGCGGGGCATCGAACACAAGGGGCAGGGAGGTGGCCATAATTCCTCCATTGTCCCAAACGCCGCGACCGGGCCGCCACGCCGGGCGCCGTTATCGAGAAGATGCGTGCAGCGGTGATAGCGGTCGACCATGATCGAGGTATGTCCACGAACGCAGAATCAGGCACGCCACCGGCGCGCGAGCCTGAGGCCGAGCCCACCGCCGGCCGAGAACCCGAGCATGCGCCTGCCAAGCACGCACCCGTCAAGCGACCGAAGCCGGACGCGCTGGTGCGGTCGCGCACCGGCTACACGTGGATGGCGCTGCTCGCTGCCGCGATCTTCGGGATCATTCTGCTGATCTTCATCCTGCAGAACCTCGACAAGGTGCAGGTGACGCTGCTGTTCTGGAGCTTCTCGCTACCGCTGGGAATCATGGTGCTGCTGTCGGTGATCCTCGGCGCACTGGTGATGGGGCTGGTCGGCGGCATCCGCATCCTGCAGTTGCGCCATGCCGCCCGGCAACCCTGAGAACCTCAGACCAATGCGCTGAGCACCAGCCACGACACGAACGCCGAGGGCAGCATCGAGTCGAGCCGGTCCATGATTCCGCCGTGCCCCGGCAGCAACGTGCCCATGTCCTTGATGCCGAGTTCGCGCTTGATCTGCGATTCGATCAGGTCGCCGAGAGTCGCCACGACCACCAGGCCGACGCCGAGCACCACGCCGATCATCGAGTTGGCCTCGAGCAGCAGCGTGACGGTGAGCAGACCACCGATCACGCTGAACACCAGCGAACCGCAGAACCCTTCCCAGGACTTCTTCGGGCTGATCGCGGGCACCATCGGATGCCTGCCGAACAGCACGCCCGCGACGTAACCGCCGACATCGGAGCAGACGACGAGGATCATGAACGTGAGCACCCGCAGGTTGCCGTCGGGTTCGAGCAGCAGCAGCGTCGAGAAGGCCGCGAGCAGCGGGATCCAGGACAGCGTGAAGATCGCGATCGCGGTGTCGCGCAGGAAGTTCCGTGGCGCGGTACTCAGACCGTGATCGAACAGGCGCCAGACCATGCAGGTCAGCGCGGTCGCGGCGAACGCGCCGAGCACCCCGCTCGCACCCCACGGCCAGCCGAGCCAGAACACCGCCTGTCCGCCGACGAGCAACGGGATGCGCGGTACCAGGACGTCGGCCTCGCGCAGCCGCTTGGTGACCTCCCACATGGCCACGCCGACACCGACACCGGCGACGCCGATGAACACCTTCGGGACGAACAACAGGATCGCGATCAGCGACAACCCGAGGCCCAAGCCGACCGCCAGCGCCGCGGGCAGATTGCGACCCGCCCGCGATGCCGGAGCTTTCGGCTGTTCCTGCGGCACGGCCGCGCCGGGTTCGTCCCCTGCCACGGCCGCGCCGGTCGGCTCGACCGTGTCCGGCGGCGATTCCGGTTCCGGTGCCGCACCTGTGGCGGCGGCGTCTTCGGCCACGATTGTCCCGTCGCTCAACTCGTCGTTCCGTTCATCCCCCGCACGAGCGGGACTGGCGAGATCTGCGCTCAGACCTCGAGCAGTTCGGCTTCCTTGTGCTTGACCAGCTCGTCGATCTGGCCCACGTACTTGGCGGTGGTCTTGTCGAGCTCCTTCTCGGCGCGCCCGACCTCGTCCTCGCCCGCTTCACCATCTTTCTGGATCCGGCCGAGTTCTTCCATCGCCTTGCGACGGACGTTGCGGATCGAAACCTTGGCGTCCTCGCCCTTGCCCTTGGCCATCTTGACCATCTCGCGGCGCCGCTCCTCGGTGAGCTGCGGGACCGTGATGCGCAGGATGTCACCGTTGTTGGTGGGGTTCACGCCGAGATCGGAGTTGCGGATGGCGTTCTCGATGGGACCGAGCTGGCTCTGCTCGTAGGGCTTGATCACCACCATGCGCGGCTCCGGCACGGAGATGCTGGACATCTGGGTGATCGGCGTCGGCGTGCCGTAGTAGTCGACCAGGACCCGGGTGAACATGCCCGGGTTGGCGCGCCCGGTGCGGATGCTGCCCAGATCGTCCTTCGCTACCGAGACGGCCTTCTCCATTTTCTCCTCGGCATCGAAGAGCGCTTCATCAATCACGACCGGTTCCTCCACAGCGTCGTCATCGTCATCGTCCGCGAGTGCGGGGTCAGGACCGAACCAAGGTGCCGATGGGTTCACCGGCGACCGCACGAGCAATATTGCCCTTGATCAACAGATTGAACACCAGCATCGGCATCTGGTTGTCCATGCAAAGGCTGAAAGCGGTGGCATCGGCCACCTTCAGACCTTTCTCGATCACTTCCTTGTGGGTGATCTCGGTGAACATGCTGGCGTTGTCGTCGACCCGTGGGTCGGCGTCGAACACACCGTCGACGGCCTTGGCCATCAGCACCACGTCGGCGCCGATCTCGAGCGCACGCTGGGCCGCGGTTGTGTCGGTGGAGAAGTAGGGCATGCCCATGCCCGCACCGAAGATCACCACGCGACCCTTCTCCAGGTGGCGCTTGGCGCGCAGCGGGAGGTACGGCTCGGCGACCTGGCCCATCGTGATGGCGGTCTGCACGCGCGTATCCACCCCCTGCTGCTGCAGGAAGTCTTGTAGCGCAAGGCTGTTCATCACGGTGCCGAGCATGCCCATGTAGTCGGAGCGGGCGCGTTCCATGCCGCGCTCCTCGAGCTCGGCACCGCGGAAGAAGTTGCCGCCACCGATCACCACGGCCACCTGGACGCCGGTCTCGACGATCTCGGCGATCTGCTCGGCCACGGTCTGCACGACATCGGGATCGAGCCCGACACCGCCGCCACCGAACATCTCCCCACCCAGCTTCAGCAGCACCCGGCGATATCCAGGGCGGTCGTTACCCGGGTCGGTCATGGGTGTTCGTCTCCTTCGGCGAGGTGAGATCGGTTCGAACTGCGGGCGCGCGGAGCAGGCCGCACAGCAAGGCAGAGCGGCATCCATCCTGCCTTATCCGGTTACCGCCACCACACAAGACCCCCTCGCGCGCGGCCCGCGCCGGGTCGGTCCGCGCGTCGGCGGCGCACGGCAAAACGCCCCCGATGCTGAGCGCATCGGGGGCGTCGGATGGCCTGATCAGGCCTGGCCGACCTCGAAGCGCGCGAAACGCTTCACGGTCACGCCCGCGTCCTCCAGAAGGGCCTTGACGGTCTTCTTGGAGTCGGTGACGGCGGCCTGCTCGAGCAGGACGACATCCTTGAAGAAGCCGTTGACGCGGCCTTCGACGATCTTCGGCAGTGCGGCGTCGGGCTTGCCCTCTTCGCGCGCGGTCTGCTCGGCGATGCGGCGCTCGTTCTCGACGGTCTCGGCGGGCACCTCGTCGCGGGTCAGGTACTTGGCCTTGAGCGCGGCGACCTGCATGCCCGCGGCGCGAGCGGCCTCGGCGGCGGCGTCACCTTCACCCTCGTACTCGACCAGCACGCCGACGGCGGGCGGCAGGTCCGAGGCACGCTTGTGCAGGTAGGTGGCGACCGGGCCGTCGAAGGACACGGTGCGACGCAGTTCCAGCTTCTCGCCGATCTTGGCGGCCAGCGCCTGCACGGCCTCGTCGACGGTGCTGTTGTCCAGCTTCAGCGCCTTGAGGGCGTCCAGATCGGCCGGCTTGGCAGCGGCGGCCGCGGTGACGATCGCGTCGGCCAGCTCCTGGAACTCGGCGTTCTTGGCGACGAAGTCGGTCTCGGAGTTGATCTCGATCATGACGCCGTCCTTGGCGATGACCAGACCCTCGGCGGTGGCGCGCTCGGCACGCTTGCCGACATCCTTGGCGCCCTTGATGCGCAGGACCTCGACGGCCTTGTCGAAGTCGCCGTCGGACTCGGCCAGCGCGTTCTTGCAGTCCATCATGCCGGAGCCGGTGAGCTCCCGGAGCCGCTTCACATCAGCAGCGGTGTAGTTCGCCATCGGGGGCGAGCCTCCTCGTGTGTGGGGTGCTTGGGTGTTAACACCACCTTGCCGACCGCTTCTGAACTCAGAAGGGCCGGCAAGGTGAACGTAGAGCTAGGCGATCAGCTCAGAAGTCGGCCGGGGTGTGCTGGGCCGGGTCGGCCTTCACCTCGGCAGCGGCTTCGGCCGGGGTCTCGGCGGCCGGGGCCTCGGCGGCGGGGGCTTCAGCGGCCGGGGTCGCCTGAGCCAGCAGCTCCTGCTCCCACTCGGCGAGGGGCTCGCCTGCGCCGGCTTCGGGCTTCGAATCGCCGGAAGCGCGGCCCGCGCGGGCCTGCACGCCCTCGGCCACCGCGGAGGCGACGACCTTGGTGAGCAGAGCGGCGGAACGGATCGCGTCGTCGTTACCCGGGATCGGGTAGTCGACCAGGTCGGGATCGCAGTTGGTGTCCAGGATCGCGATGACGGGGATGTTCAGCTTGCGAGCCTCGCCGACGGCGATGTGCTCCTTGTTGGTGTCGACGACCCAGATGGCCGAGGGCACCTTGGCCATGTCGCGGATACCACCGAGGGTGCGATCCAGCTTGGTCATCTCACGCGTGAGCATGAGGATTTCCTTCTTGGTGCGACCCTCGAAGCCACCGGTCTGCTCCATGGCCTCGAGCTCCTTCAGGCGCTGCAGGCGCTTGTGGACGGTCGAGAAGTTGGTGAGCATGCCACCCAGCCAGCGCTGGTTGACGTAGGGCATCCCGACGCGAGTCGCCTCGGCCGCGATCGACTCCTGGGCCTGCTTCTTGGTGCCGACGAAGAGAACGGTGCCACCGTGGGCGACGGTCTCCTTGACGAACTCGTAGGCCTTGTCGATGTAGGTCAGCGTCTGCTGCAGGTCGATGATGTAGATGCCGTTGCGGTCGGTGAAGATGAACCGCTTCATCTTCGGGTTCCACCGACGAGTCTGGTGCCCGAAGTGCGCGCCGCTGTCGAGCAGCTGCTTCATAGTTACGACAGCCATAGCTCCCGTACCCTCTTTCGTTGCCGGTTGACGCAGCCGATCGGCGATCGACTGCCCTGGCGCCACCGAAACCACCGGACCCGATCGACGTGATCGGGACCAGCCGGCGATTTCACTGTTCATCCGCTGGAGAACTCGCGCTGACATGCCCTCGCGGACCGTCTGCGTTGCGAGCGACGACCGGATGGACGAGCACGGGTGGCGCGCGAAGTCGGTCCGTGCCGAGCACACGTGTTGCTGCTGAGCACAAACCGCTCGTTCAGTCTACGCGGCGACGGGCCAGGGCCGAAATCGCCCCCGCTCGCCGACCGGGCATTTCCGTGGTGAAGTGCGCGATATCCACATGTGCCGAAGTTGTCCACAATCGGGAAATCGTTGTCCCGCTCGGGGATCGCGGGGTCGACAGTTGTGCCATGAACACATTGACGCGCGTCCTGTTCACCACCTTTCCCCTTCTCTGCGCGGTGGGTGTAGCGGCGCCGGCGGCCGGTCATCCCGCCCCGGTGTGCGCGGTCCTCGCGCAGCCACCGGATGACGGGGAGGTCGTTTCCCCACGGTCTCGGGCGGCAGCACCGGGCTCGGTGCCGGCCGCACCGCCACCGCCTGGTGAGAGAGCGGCGCCTGGGTCCGTCGTTGTGATCGTGGTGCCGGGGCCGACCGCGCCACGGCCTACCGGGGTCGACGCTGCCGGCGGTCCGTGTGCCACGGCAGGCGCTGAGGGAGGCGTCGGTGCCGGGATTCCGGCGGGGTGTGACGGTGTCGAAGGTCCTGTCGACGGCGGTGAGCGGGTGCCGGTGCGGCGACCCGGTTCCTGCGGCAAGGCACCGATGCTGCGACCCGGGGAGATGCCGAAGGGGTCGCTGGTTCCGGCGCCGGTTCCGGTGCGGGTGACCGTGCACGATCTCGGATCGGCGGCGCCTGCCCAGCAGCGGGCCCGGCCGGAGAAGGATCGGGGTTCCGCGCCGGAGCTCGAGATTCGGGTGCGCGGCGGGAGCGGTTCGGCGGCCGACCTGCCTGCCGCGTTGCGCGAACTCGTGCGCGTGCTGGTGCCTCAGCGCGTGCCTGCGCCGCGGCCCCATCGCTGAGGCGCTCGACGATGGCGAGCCGGGTTCGTCCGTATGCCTGGATTTCGGGTGCCGTCCTCGTGCTGACGGTGGTCGCGGGTGGGGTGGCGCCGGTCGGGGCGGTGGAAACCGGACCGTTCGGCTGGCCGCTGCGTCCACGACCGACGGTGGAACGGCGGTTCGACAAACCGGAGCGCAATTGGTTGCCGGGCCATCGCGGGGTCGACCTGGCAGGCACCGAGGGTCAATCGGTTCTGGCGGCGGGCGACGGAATCGTCGTCTTCGCGGGCACGGTCGCTGGGAAACCTGTGGTGTCGATCGACCACGAGGGCGGCCTTCGTACCACCTACGAACCCGTGCAGGCGCAGGTCAAAGTGGGAACCCGGATAAGTCGCGGTACCCCGATCGGCAGCCTGGTTGCCCGACACGAGGGCTGCCCCGTACCGGCCTGTCTGCACTGGGGTGTCCGCCGCGAATCCAGCATCCACAGCCGCCGCGAATACATCGACCCCTTGGGTCTGCTGCACGAAGTCCCGGTACGCCTGAAGCCGCTGAACCCGGCACTGTGACCTCGACGACCCGGCACGGAGCCGCAGGGAATACCGGCCACAATCGATACTGTGCCCGCAGAATCAACGCCCTTCACCTATCCCGACGTCGGCGCCACCCGCGCGACCACGCTGCCCGCCGGTTACCACCGGTTCCGGCTCCGGCGGCCGATAGGGATGGGTCGCGAGCTGTTCGATCGGGCGGGGACTCACATCCTCGCCTTCGGAATGCAGAAGGGAGTCGGCATCTTTCAGCGCGCCGATTCCGAAACCGCCAGGGAGGGGACCGAATTGACGGTCCGTCTCGGCGCCGGGCCGCTCGGCATCAATGCGCCGTGCCGGGTGGTCTACGTGCTCGACGAACCGAACCGCCGCGGGTTCGCCTACGGCACGTTGCCCGGGCATCCCGAACGGGGCGAGGAGTTGTTCGCGGTCGAATACGACCCGGCCGACGACACGGTGTACGGGCTGGTCACCGCGTTTTCGACACCCGCCGCGTGGTACACCCGCCTGGGCGGGCCGGTCGCGCGCCTGCTGCAACACTGGTTCGCCCGCCGCTACCTTCGAACATTGCCGAGCGATACCGGAAGCTGACCCACGCGGGCCGGTCGTCAGAGGAAGGCGCTCAGCACGTCGGCTTCCGCGGTCACCTGGTCGCGCTGGTCCACCGCACCGAGACGGTCGTATTCCCCTGCGGTGATGCGTCTTTCGTTGATCTCGTGGCGGACGATCTCGACGATGTCGTCCTCGGTGAGTTCCCGGCGGCGGGCTTCGGCGGCGCCGAGGCCGACGGCACTGTCTTCCAGCGCACCGGCTTTCGCGTCGCCGACGTCGACCGCCTCGGCATTGTCGATCGCGGCCAGGGCTGATCGCAGTGCCGAGATCGCGCTGCGATCCCTGGCTTTCATCGCGGGCTTCAGTGCGGTGCGCAGGCGATCCCGCAACGCGGTGAGGGGCTGGTCCGGTGATCCTGCGGTCATGAGAGTCGACTCTAATTGCCTGTTCGGTACCCGTCGATCGAGTTCCTGTGGCCGACGGGGCGGTTGTTCGATCGGCGTCATGATGCGTATCGGCTGCCGAGCAGGACCTCGGCTACGGCGATGAGGATCACCAGCGTGACCACGAGGGTGGTGATCGACACCAGCCGGTGTCCGCCCGCCGAGCGGCCCCGGCCGAGCGACCGACCGCGATACCAGCCCAGACCGGAGAGCAGTACGGCCGCGGTGGCGGCGGCGCAGGGAAGAACGATCCACATGCCGTCCTCGGTGGTCGCCTCGTGCGCGAAGAGCAGCGCACAGACAGCAGCGCCGAGGGCGGTGCGCCGCCACGCGAGCGCGGTGCGTTCCATGGCAAGGGTCGGCGCGGTCACGACAACACGACCGCCACACAGACGAGTACGGCGATCACCGCGACGCCGACCGACAGCACCGGCACCAGCACCGTGCCCGGCAACGGCCCACCGGCCAGCATCGCCCGATTCACCCGACGCCAGTGCCGATACGCGCCCACCGCGACGGCCAGGGACATCACCAGGCAGGCCAGCGTGATCACACCGGCGAACCCCGCCAATCGCGGTGGCTGAACCAGGGTGTGCACCGCGACGCCGCCGGCGAGCAGGCCGAGTGCGGTCCTGATCCACGCCAGAAATGTCCGCTCGTTGGCGAGCGTGAACCGATAGTCGACCTCACCCTCCCCGTCCTCGGATTCGGCCCCGACCTCGGGCAATGTCATCCCATCACCTCCGCCACCCATCATGCGCCCCTGACAGCGTCGGCGTGGCATCGCGCGGGTGTGGCGCCGGCGTAGCGGTCATGCGCGGGGATGGGCTTGGTCGTGGACTCGTTTGAGGCGTTCGACGGAGACGTGGGTGTAGAGCTGGGTGGTCGCCATGCTGGCGTGGCCGAGGAGTTCCTGGACCACGCGCAGGTCGGCGCCGCCTTCGAGGAGGTGGGTGGCGGCGGTGTGGCGCAGGCCGTGGGGGCCCATGTCGGGGGCGCCGGGGATGGCAGCGACAACGTCGTGGACGACGGTCCGCGCCTGGCGTTGGTCGAGGCGGCGGCCACGCTGGCCGAGGAACAGTGCGCGACCGGAACGCTCGTTGGCCAGGGCGGGGCGGCCGGCACGCAGCCAGGCGACGAGGGCCGCCTCGGCCGGGGCACCGAACGGCACCGAGCGCTCCTTGTTGCCTTTGCCGAGTACCCGGACGAGTTGCCGTTCACGGTCGATGTCGTCGAGGTCTAGGCCGCACAGTTCGCTCACCCGGATGCCCGTGGCATACAGCAGCTCCACGATCAACCGGTCACGCAAGGCCATCGGGTCCTGCTGTGCGGCACCGGATTCCGCCGCGCCCATTGCCTGTGCGGCCTGCTCACGACCGAGCACCGCAGGCAGCACACGGTGCGCCTTGGGGGCCTGCAACCGCAGCCCCGGATCGATATCCAGCCGCCCCGTCTCGGTCAGCCACGCGGTGAAAGTCCGTGCCGCCGAGGCTCTTCGCGACAGTGTCGTCCGCGCGGCCCCACCCGCCGCCAGCTCGGCCAGCCACGACCGCAACACTCCCAGATCGAGTTCCCGCAAAGCCGCATCCGCCGACCGCGCGTACAGATGCTCGAGCAGAGACCGCACATCCCCCACATAAGCCCGCACCGTATGCGCAGACCGATTCCGCCCCAGCCGCAGATGCCGCCCGAACTCCCCGAGCAAAGCAGTCAAATCCTCGGGCAAAGCGTCCATCCCCCAACCGTCGCCCCTCCCCCCTACATGACGCAACCCACCACGCCGCACACACCACCTACACCGCTGAGTCGACGAGTGGCAGCGGCGGTGACCCGACCCGATCACACCGCCGACAAGCACCGCCTCCACAGACACGTCGCTCTCGCTCTTTCACATTCCGCCCGCGCCCACACGTCGACCAGGCACCGCCGCTATCCCGATAGGGGGATCGGCGCCTAGGACGCTGCGGTCACCTGGCCGACGAGGCGGCAGTACCGCCCTCGCCCTCGGTGCCCTGCACCGGTACCGGCGCCCATCCATCCGGGCATGGACTGGCGCCCTCCCGCTCAACAGCCGCATCGCCCCGGGCCGCCGGATACCCGAATGGCGAGACCACCAACGCCCAGCTGTCCGCTACCGGACGTACAGCCCTATTCCTCGCAAATCAGGGTCGCTCGGCTGGGCCGGCGGGTAGTGCTGTTCGTCACGGGCGAAGCTCGACGAGCCGGTTATCCCGGGCGACGGGTGCGGAACCAACCCTCGGAATCGCAGCCGACCAGGTCGGCCAGTTCCAGGCTGGGGAGAACGGCTCGGACGGTGGCCAGGTCGAGGCCGCACTGGCCGGCCAGGTCGCGGGGTTGGCGGGAGCCGATGGCAGGGAGCGCGGCGTAGACCTCGGCTTCGGCACCGCGCAGGTGGTGGGCGGGGTCGGAGGGCACGCCTTCGCCGACGGGGAGGCGCAGGGGGCCTGCTTCCTCGACGACGTCTTCGGCGCGGGTGACCAGCAACGCCTCGCCTTCGCGGATCATGCGATGGCATCCCACCGACGACGCCGACCCGACCGGGCCGGGCACCGCCATGGCCGGGCGACCGAGGCGGCGCGCCCATTTCACGGTGTTCCTTGCGCCGCTGCGCAATCCGGCTTCCACCACGAGTACGCCGTCTCCCAGGGTGGCGATGAGCCGGTTGCGGGCCAGGAACTGATGTTTCTGGGCGGCGACGCCGGGTGGGTATTCGCTGACGACCAGACCGCTGTCGGCGATGGCGGCGAGCAACCGGTCGTGCTGGGCGGGATAGGGGCGGTCGACGCCGCAGGCCAGGACCGCGACGGTGGGCCCGCCGACGGCGAGCGCGGCCCGGTGGGCGGCCGCGTCGATACCGAAGGCCGCACCGGACACGATGGTCCAGCCGCGCCCGGCCAGATCACAGGCGATCTCGCTGGCCACCTGCATCCCGTACCCGCTGCTGCATCGTGAACCGACCACTGCCACAGCGCGTTCCGATACGGTACGCAGCGACAGCGGTCCGCGCGCCCACAGCACGAGCGGCACGGCGGCTTCCCGATCACGGTCGGTGTCGAGCTGGTCGAGACCGAGCATCCGCCAGCCTGGCCACTCGTCGTCATCAGGCGTGATGACCCGGCCACCGATTCGCTGTATGGCCTCCAGATCTCTGGCAGCCGAGTCCATTTCACGCCGCGCGGCGGTGGGACCGCGCAATGCGGCAGGCAACTCGTGCTCGCGCACCGCTCGCGCCGCCTCACAGACCCCGACCGAGGCGATCAGCGCCGACAAAGGCGCGCACGGACCTTGCACCACCCGCGACAGGTACACCCACGCCAGCCTGCGTTCATCGGCATCGAGGTCGACGGTGCCGATCGCGCTCTGCCCCGTCATTGCCCACCCCGCTGCCGGAAGTTCAACGAGGACAACACATCCTGCACGCTGGGCAGCTCCCCACCGCGCAGATCGCAGACCGTCCAGGCCACGCGAACCGCCCGATCGGCACCACGCGCCGACATCCGCCCCAACCGCAGCGCGGTCTCGATCGGCGCGATCGCGTCGGCGGGCAACCGGAACCGTTGACGCAGAATGTGCCCCGGCACTTCGGCATTGGTCGCCCAACCGTCCGCGCTCCACCGCTGCGCGGCACGTGCCCGGGCTTCGGCAACCCGTGCCGCGACGACAGCACTGGTCTCGGTCTGCTGGTCACCGAAAGCGGCCCCCGCCTGACCACGCATCTGCACCCAGATGTCGATGCGATCGAGCAGCGGACCCGACAGCTTGCCGAGATACCGGCGACGAGCGAGAGGCGCACAGATGCAGTCGACATCACGGGCGGGCGCACACGGACAGGGATTCGCCGCGAGCACCAGCTGGAACCGCGCAGGATAGCGAGCCACACCGTCACGCCGGGCGATCCGCACCTCGCCCTCTTCCAGCGGAGTACGCAGTGCCTCCAGCACTTTGGTGCCGATCTCGGCGCATTCGTCGAGGAACAGCACTCCCCGATGCGCCCGGCTGACCGCACCGGGCCGGGCCATGCCGGAACCACCGCCGATCATGGCGGTGACCGATGTCGAGTGATGGGGCGCGACGAACGGCGCGAGCGTCATCAACGGTTGTTCGGCCGTCAACGAGCCCGCCATCGAATGAATTGCCGTCGCCTCGAGCGACTCGGCCTCCGACAGCGGCGGCAGCAAACCCGGAAGACGTTGCGCCAGCATGGTTTTCCCGATTCCCGGTGGTCCCGTGAGCAGAAGATGGTGACCACCCGCCGCAGCCACCTCCAGCGCCCAGCGCGCCTCGTCCTGGCCGACGACATCACTGAGGTCCCCACACGGCACCTGGACGCCCGGCACCACACCGTCGGGTTCCAGCAGCGTCCCTTCACCGCGCAACCAGGCGACGACTGCGCGCAGACTCGTCGCACCGAGCACCTCGACGCCCTCGACCAGTCCGGCTTCGGCCACCGCCTCGGCGGGCACCACGACGGTCGGGCAGCCCGCATTGCGTGCCGCGATCACCGCGGGCAGCACACCGCGAACCCGGCGTACCCGCCCGTCGAGGGCGAGCTCGCCCAGCAGCACGGTTTTGACGAGCTTGTCGCCCGGCAGCGCACCGGAGGCGTCCAGCACCGACACGGCGAGCGCCAGATCGTAGACCGAGCCGACCTTCGGCAGCGTCGCGGGAGACAGCGCCAGAATCACTCGCCCGTCGGGCCACTTCTCCCCCGTATTGGCCACCGCGGAGCGCACCCGGTTGCGTGACTCCTGTAGGGCCGTGTCGGGCAGGCCGACAAGATTCACCGACGGCAGGCCCTGGCCGATATCGGCCTCGATCTCCACCAGCTGGCCGTCGACACCGGTCACCGCGACCGACAGCGCCCGTCCGAGGGCCATCAGAACGCCCCCGTCAGATGGTCGATCACCGGTTTGCGGCCGCGCGGAACGAGCACCGAGACCACATCGAACCGGATGCGCCGCCACGGCCCGTCCTGCTCGGCCAGCCACAGCAACGCCAATCGCCTGATTCGCTGCTGTTTACCGAAGGTGACCGACTCGGCCGGACTGCCGAAGCCGAGGCCGGAGCGTGTCTTCACTTCCACGAACGCCGTCACCGACGGGTCCTGGACGATCAGGTCCAGCTCCCCGTACCGGCATCGCCAGTTGCGGGCGACGATCTGCATCCCGGCCTCGCACAGATACTGCGCGGCCAGCTTCTCCCCGTATGCGCCGAGCGCCTGTTTGTCCGTCACAGGTGCAAGCGTGCTCCCGGCGCCGATCTACGCCGAGAGCACGACCTGCGGAAACACAAACCCTGTGGACAACTCACCCCCTGGGGACAACTCCCCTTATTCGGGCAAACGGAGGTCGGGCTTCTCCAGCTCCTCGATATTGACGTCCTTGAACGTGATCACCCGAACGTGCTTGACGAAGCGGGCGGGACGGTACATGTCCCACACCCAGGCATCGCTCATCCGCACTTCGAAGTAGACCTCGCCGTCGGCGTTCTGTGGCCGCAGCTCGACGGAATTGGCCAGGTAGAAGCGCCGTTCTGTCTCCACCACGTACGAGAACTGGCCGACGATGTCCTTGTACTCGCGGTACAACGACAGTTCCATCTCGGTTTCGTACTTCTCGAGGTCCTCAGCACTCATCGGGTGGGACATCCTCCTGCTAGCAGCGCCGCGTTCATTGATCACATCATCGCGCATGAGCCGCGCGGGTAGCCACCCGGCTACCGTCCGGCACCTCGAGTTCGCGCACATTCCGCCAAGATCGGCGGTGTTCGGTGCTCGGACCGAGCGCGCGCAGGGCCGCGGTGTGCTCAGGGGTGTTGTAGCCCTTGTGCGCGGCGAAACCGTAGCCGGGCAGCTCGGCGTCGAGCTCGACCATCATGCGGTCCCTGGTGACCTTGGCCAGGATGCTGGCCGCCGCGATGCACGCCGCGGACGCGTCGCCACCGATCACGGGCAGCGAGGGCGCGGGCAGGCCGGGGACCTTGAATCCGTCGGTCAGGATGTAGCCGGGGGTTCGGCCGAGGTGGGCGACCGCGCGACGCATCCCCTCGATATTGGCGACGTGGATGCCGATGGCGTCGATCTCCCAGGCGGGGACCACCACCACACTCCAGGCCAGCGCCAGGCGCTTGACCACCGGGAACAGTTCCTCACGGGCCGCCTCGGTGAGTTTCTTGGAGTCGTCGAGCCCGGCCAGCTTGTCGTAGGCCTTGGGCGCGAGCAGGCACGCGGCGACCACCAGGGGTCCCGCGCAGGGCCCGCGCCCGGCCTCGTCGACACCGGCCACCGGGCCGAGGCCACTGCGGATGAGCGCCGCCTCGAGCGTGCGTAGGCCACCCGCCCGGCGCATCACCACCCGCGGCGGCCAGCTGGTCCGATCCTGCCCCACAGTTCGATTGTCCCCGTGTCTAGTTGTCCTGCGGATTCTGCGAGCTCACCGGGCCCATCCGGCCGGGCGGCCAGATCTTGAACACGGTCTTGCCACGCACGTTGTCGACCGGGACGGTGCCCTGCAGATCGTCGCTCACGTGAGCGCGTGAATCGGCCGACTCGTTGCGATTGTCACCCATCACCCACAGATGCCCCTCGGGCACCTTCACCGGGCCGAACATCCGCCCCGCCGGGTACACGGCGTTCGGACGGTCGGTGAACCAGGGGTAGTCCTTCTTGATGTAGGGCTCGTCGAGCGGTTTCCCGTCGACCATCACCCGGCCCTGCGGGTCACAGCACTGCACCGTCTGCCCGCCGACGGCGATCACGCGCTTGACGAGATCGTTCTCGTCGGGCGGAACCAGGCCGAAGTAGGACAGGAAATTCTGCACACCGCGGATGGCCGCGTTGTCGGAGCGGATGGACTTGTAGTGCCCGTTCCACGATTCGGGGCCGACGAACACCACCACATCGCCCGGACCGGGCTCGGAACCGTAATAGCTGATCTTCTGCACGTAGATGCGGTCGCCGATCTGGAGCGTGTCCTCCATCGACTGCGACGGGATCACGTAGGGCCGCCCGACGAAAGTGACCATCAGGGCGGCGATCACCGCCGCGATCACGACCAGTATCGGCAGTTCCTGCCAGAACGGCCGTTGCTTCTTGTCGTCGGCCTTTTTCCTGCGCCGCTTGCCCTCGTCGCCCGAATCGGACACCGACACCGACCCACTTTCGTCTGCCACGCCGAACAGAGTAGCCCGGCGCCCCGACGTGAGTCGGGGCGCCGGGCTACTGTCAAAGATTCTGTGCCGGAAAGAGCTACCGGAAGATCAGCGCTTTTCCTTGATCTTGGCGGCCTTGCCGCGCAGGTCGCGCAGGTAGTACAGCTTGGCGCGACGCACGTCACCACGGGTCACGACATCGATGTGGTCGATGTT
This sequence comes from Nocardia sp. JW2, assembly GCF_051843015.1. Classification (NCBI taxonomy): domain Bacteria; kingdom Bacillati; phylum Actinomycetota; class Actinomycetes; order Mycobacteriales; family Nocardiaceae; genus Nocardia; species Nocardia sp. JW2. The sequence continues at coordinate 13,830 of NZ_JBPXLK010000017.1, read as the reverse complement.
GGGGCTGTGCACGGGGAAGGTGCGCTCGACACCCACACCGAAGGACACCTTGCGGACCGTGAAGGTCTCGCCGATGCCGCCGCCCTGACGCCGGATCACGACGCCCTTGAAGACCTGGATGCGCTCCTTCGAGCCTTCGATGACCTTCACGTGCACGTTCAGGGTGTCACCGGGACGGAAGTCGGGGACATCGCTACGCAGCGACTTCTCGTCGACGAAATCAAGGGTGTTCATTTTCCACCTTTTCGGATTCTTCGCGCGAACAGAGGAACCTGGCGGCTCGCGCTCGACCGGTTCGTGCTCAGTACAGGGGTGCTCCCGGACATGACTCGCCCAAGGCAACCGGTTCATTGTGCCAGACGGGGTGGTCACGACTGAAATCGGGCGGCGCCGGTCACTCCTCGGCGGGCTTGCCGGAACCGGCTTCGGCCCGTCGACGCGGCAGCAGGTGCGGGTGCGGTGGCGGCGCGGGCGGGGCCGCGACGACCTTGCGCCGCAACTCGACCTCGGCGGCGGTGCGTGCGTGTTCGACGTCGGGCTTACCGGCGATCAGATCCTGGATGAAGATCTTGGCCCGGATCACCGGACGACGATAGCGCCGCTCCCGGGCGATCGCGCGCGACATCGTCTTGGGTCGGTGCCCGTAGCGCCACCGCGCCCACGGCGCTCCCGGGCGGCTCAGCCGGATCGCGCCCACCAGCAGCAGCGGGGTGAAGAACATGCCGAACAACCCGGTCCAGATCTTGCCCTTGGCGATCACCACGGCAGCCAGGACGAGATTGATCGCCACGGTGACGACGATGCCGACGCGCACCCCCACACCGGCCGACTCCCGGAAATCGTCGTAGTCGAGAAAGGTCGCCGGCTGCACCCCGAGCAGCAGCAGCCCCGTCACGGCCAGCGCGACGAACACCGCGTCCACCGAGGTGCGGCCCTGCTCCTCCCAGTACACATCGCGCAGGTAGAAGATCAGCGCGAACTCGTCGAGCACCAGCGCCGCGCCGACGCCGAAGAAGGCGGCGAGCACGCTCGAGGTGACCTGGGTGGAGTCCTCGGCGGTGGCGATCAGGCCGATGCCCGACAGCAGCACCGTGATGACGCCGAACACCATGTGGTGGATGTGGGTGTCACCGGCCTTGAGGTTGCCCGGCCACCATTTCACCTGCGCGCGGATCAAGCGCACGCTGACCCGGATCACCACGAAACCGAGGATGAACCCCAGCAGGAAACAGAGCAGGGGCAGGCGGCCGTGCGCGATCACATCGTCTTCGAGCCACCGTCGCATGCCGCCCGCCCTGTCGTCGACCTACTTGCCGAAACCGGCCCGGCGCAGCGCCTCGGCCATCGAACCGGTCGGTTCGGCAGCCGGCTTGCGCTGATTGCCGCCGCGCGGTTGCGCCTGACCCCGGCCCTGCGCGCGGGCGCCGCCCTGGCCACGACCACCCTGGGGACGACCTTGGCCACGCGGCGCACCGCCTCCACGATTGTCCCCCGTGGCGGGCTTGCCCGGTTCGTCATCGAGCCGAAGAGTGAGACCGATCCGCTGACGGGCGACGTCGACCTCGAGGACCTTCACCTTCACCACGTCACCGGACTTGACCACTTCGCGTGGATCCTTGACGAAGGTGTGCGACAGCGCCGAGACGTGCACGAGGCCGTCCTGGTGCACACCGACATCGACGAACGCACCGAACGCGGCCACGTTGGTGACCACACCCTCGAGCACCATGCCCGGCTTCAGATCGGCGACTTTCTCGATCCCGGCGGCGAATTCGGCGGTCTTGAACTCCGGACGCGGGTCGCGGCCGGGCTTCTCGAGCTCGGCGATGATGTCGCTGACAGTGGGCACACCGAACTTCTCGTCGGTGAACTCGACCGGCTTCAGCGAGCGCAGCACCGAAGTGTTGCCGATGACCTCGGCGATCGGCTTACCGGTTCGCTCGAGAATCCGGCGGACCACCGGGTAGGCCTCGGGGTGCACCGCGGAGGTGTCGAGCGGGTCCTCACCCCCGCGGATCCGCAAGAAGCCAGCGCACTGCTCGAAAGCCTTGGGCCCCAGCCGCGGCACCTCGAGCAGCGCGGTGCGGCTGCGGAACGGGCCGTTCTGGTCACGGTGGGCCACAATGCTTTCCGCGACCGAAGAGGACACACCGGAGACGCGGGCCAGCAGCGGCACCGAGGCGGTGTTCACGTCGACACCGACCGCGTTCACCGCGTCTTCGACGACGGCGCCCAGCGAGCGCGCCAGCAATGTCTCGGACACATCGTGCTGGTACTGGCCGACACCGATCGACTTGGGATCGATCTTCACCAGCTCGGCCAGCGGGTCCTGCAGGCGGCGCGCGATCGACACCGCACCGCGCAGCGACACGTCCATGTCGGGCAGTTCCGCGGAGGCGTAGGCCGAGGCGGAGTACACCGACGCGCCCGCTTCCGAGACCACGATCTTGGTCGGCTTGTTCTCGGGGATGCGCGAGATCAGTTCGGTGGCAAGGGCATCGGTTTCGCGGGAGGCGGTGCCGTTACCGATGGCGATGAGCTCGACGTCGAACCGGGCGACCAGCGCGGCGAGCACGGCAAGGGACTTCTCGGTCTGACCCTGCGGCTTGTGCGGGTAGATGACCTCGGTCGCGACGGCCTTACCGGTGGCATCGACGACGGCGACCTTCACGCCGGTGCGGTAGCCGGGGTCCAGGCCCATCGTGGTGCGGGTACCCGCGGGCGCGGCGAGCAGCAGGTCGCGCAGGTTGGCGGCGAAGACATCGACCGCGTCTTTCTCGGCGGCCTGACGCAACCGCATCCTGGTATCGATACCGAGGCTCACCTGCAGTTTGGTTCGCCAGGCCCAGCGCACGGTGTCGAGCAGCCAGGTGTCGGCGGGGCGGCCCTGGTCGGCGATGCCGAAGGCCTTGGCGATGCGGCCCTCGTAGATGGTGCGTTCACCGGGTTCGGGTTCCTCGGTGTCGGGTTCCAGATGCAGGGTGAGCACCTCTTCCTTCTCCCCGCGCAGCAGCGCGAGGATCCGGTGCGAGGGCAGCTTGTGGAACGGTTCGCTGAACTCGAAATAGTCGGCGAACTTGGCGCCCGCCTCTTCCTTGCCCGCACGAACCGTCGAGGTGACCTGGCCCCGGTTCCACATCATTTCGCGCAGCTCACCGACCAGGTCGGCGTCTTCGGCGAAGCGTTCGACCAGGATCGCGCGAGCGCCGTCGAGCTGCTCGGCGGTGTAGTTCGCGGGGTCGGTGTTCGGGTCGGTGATGAGCGCGTCGGCCACGGGTTCGTGCCCGGCCTCGCGCGCGATCTGGGCCTTGGTGCGGCGCTTGGGCTTGTAGGGCAGGTAGATGTCTTCGAGGCGGGCCTTGGTCTCGGCGAGCATGATCTGCTCGTGTAGGGCCGGATCGAGTTTGCCCTGGCCGCGGATGGATTCGATGATGGCGCCGCGTCGCTCGTCGAGCTCGCGCAGGTAGCCGAGCCGTTCTTCGAGCTGACGCAACTGGGCATCGTCGAGGCCGCCGGTGACCTCCTTGCGGTAGCGCGCGATGAACGGGACCGTCGAACCACCGTCGAGCAGTTCGACGGCGGCGCGGACCTGCGTCTCACGCACCCCCAATTCGTCGGCGATCCGCCTGCCCACGCTGGCCAGGATGGTCGTGCTGTCGGTCGGAGTGCCGTTCGACGTCGAACGGGCGATCTCGGGCGCTGTCGTCACAGCCGCAGAGACTACAGCGCCCCGCCGACACCCGGCTCGATCCCAGGTCAGCGCACCGTCGTGAGCTCGGGATCGGTGATCGGCCGATCAAGGAGCGTGTCGGGCCGGTCGAGCAGGAACTTGTCGAACATGGCCGCCACACAGCCGTGCACGAGGGTGGCCATCCGACCGGAGTCGATCGCGCCGATGTAGCGGGCGGCGGCTGGTTTCGCCGCGGCGGGAACGAGGGCGGGCATGTCGGTGAAGTCGTAGTGCGCCGAATTCGCTACGGACAGATGACGTTTCCAGCCGGTGCCGGTGCGCCAGAACGCATCCAACGACGGATTCGCGTCGCCGACCTCCTCGATCTGGCTGCTGGTGAGCACCAGCGTCGGCCGGTCCGTGCCCTCGGTGGCCGCGCGGCCGAACGCCGCGTCGACGCCGATCTGTCCGTCCAGGTCGACGGCAGCATCGATGCGCCGATCGGTGTGCATGGCCTCCACGGCGGTGTAGCCGCCGGAGGAATGGCCGACGGCACCCACCCGGTCCAAGTCGAGAATCGGGCCGAGATCACCGGGCAGCGGGTCCTGTTCAGCGTCCGGGTTCTCCCCCGCCGCGAGCCGGGTGAGCGTGTCGAGAACGAAGCGGAAGTCGAGCAACCGTGCGGCGATGTACTTTTCGCGGATGGTGGTGTCGAACCCGTTGGGCGCCTCGGCGGGACGGACGAGTCGGCCCCCGGGGAACTCGACGGCCGGACCGCTTTCATAGGTGTGATCCACGGTGACAACCACATACCCCCGCGACGCCAGGTCCTCGGCCAGCCCGGTTCCGAGGATCCGGGACACGCCGGCGCCCGGTGAGTACAGCACCACCGGATACCGGCTGCCCACACGAGCGGGAGCGTCGCGCCGGGAATGGGTGAGGATGCCGGGTAGCTCGACGCCGAGTCGCTGCTCGAGGTCCACGATCAGCTCGGTCGACAGGTAGTGCGCCGGTGGGTGCGCCTCGGTGGCGGTGGCCGGGTAGAACACCGACACCATCAGTTCCCTGTTCCGGTCGGGTACGAACGGGTCGGGTCTGGTCGCATCGACCAGGTGCAGGGTGGTGGTGCCGACCGGCAGCGCACCACCGGGAGCGGGCAGCATGCTCACGCCGGGCGCGGCGGCGCTGGTCGCACCGTTGGACGCGACCAGCGCGCACAGCATCGCCATAACCATCGAAAGGCGACGGATCACCTTGTCCCCCAGTGTCTTACGCGGAGGGAAGGAGCACCCATCCGTCGCGTCAGGCTAGCAAAGGACGCATCAGCCGAGGAGATCCTTGGACAGTTCGCGCATTTCGGCCTTGCGGACCTTGCCGGTGACGGTCATCGGGAACTCCTCCACCACATGGACGTAGCGGGGAATCTTGTAGTGGGCGAGGCGGCCGGTGCAGAAGTCGCGCAGGGTGTCGGCGTCGAGATTGTCGGCGCCCTCGCGCAGGCGTACCCAGACCATCAGTTCTTCGCCGTATTTCTCGTCGGGGACGCCGATCACCTGGGCGTCGACGATGTCGGGGTGGGTGTAGAGGAATTCCTCGATCTCGCGGGGGTAGATGTTCTCCCCGCCGCGGATCACCATGTCCTTGATGCGGCCGGTGACCGAGAGGTAGCCGTCGTCGTCCATCACGCCGATGTCGCCGGTGTGCATCCAGCGGGCGGCGTCGATCGCCTCGGCGGTCTTGTCCGGCTGGTCCCAGTAGCCCAGCATCACCGAGTAGCCGCGGGTGCACAGCTCGCCGGGTTCGCCGCGCGGCACCGTGCGGCCGGTGTCGGGGTCGACCACCTTCACCTCGAGGTGCGGTCCGACGCGGCCGACGGTGGCGGTGCGGCGTTCGATGCTGTCGTCGCGGCGGGTCTGGGTGGATACGGGGCTGGTCTCGGTCATGCCGTAACAGATCGATACCTCGGCCATCCCCATCCGGTCGATCACCCGCTTCATCACTTCCACCGGACACGGTGAACCGGCCATGATGCCGGTGCGCAGGCTCGAAAGCTCGTGGGACGCACCGTTGTCGAGCTCGGCGAGCATGGCGATGAACATGGTCGGCACACCGTAGAGCGAGGTGCATCGTTCGGCGTCGACAGCGGCCAGTGTGGCGGCCGGATCGAACGACGGCGCCGGGATCACCACCGCCGCACCGTGTGAGGTGGCCGCGAGGTTGCCCATGACCATGCCGAAGCAGTGATAGTAGGGAACCGGCACACAGACCCGGTCGGCGCTGGTGTAACCGCACAGCTCGCCGACGAAGTAGCCGTTGTTGAGGATGTTGTGGTGGCTCAGCGTCGCACCCTTGGGGAAACCGGTTGTGCCCGAGGTGTATTGGATGTTGATCGGGTCGTCGGCCGACAGGGTCGCCGCGATGGCGGCCAAGCGTTGCGGGTCCGGTGCCGTCTCGGCCACTTCCTGCCACTGGGGTGTGCCGAGGATCAGGACCTGCTCCAGCGCAGGGCAATTCGGACGTGCCTGCTCGATCATCGCCACGTAGTCCGAAGACTTGAACTCCGCGGCCGCGATCAGTGCCCGCACCCCGGCCTGCCCGAGGACGTACTCGAGTTCGCTGCTGCGGTAGGCGGGGTTGATGTTCACCAGGATCGCGCCGAGCTCGGCCGTCGCGTACTGCACGAGATACCACTCGGCGCAGTTCGGTGCCCAGATGCCCACCCGGTCACCGCGCCCGATGCCGCGGGCCGCGAGTCCGGTCGCGACGGCGTCGACGGCCGCCCCCACTTCGCGATAGGTCCAGCGCCGGCCGGTCGCCCGGTCGACGAGGGCTTCCTGATCGGGATAGGCCGCGATGGTCCGGGCGAGATTCGCGCCGATGGTGTCGCCGAGCAGCGGAGTGCTCGCGGGGCCGCAGGCGTAACTGAGTTCGGACATCACCGGGTCTCCTTGCCGCGCAGCAGGAACCGCTGCACTTTCCCGCTGGGCGTTTTGGGCAGACTCGCGACGAAATGTACCCGTCGCGGATAGGCGTGAGCCGCGAATTCGTCCTTCACCAGCTGTTGCAGCTCGGCAACCAGCTCGTCGTCGCCGCCATCGGCGGACACCACGAACGCCTCGAGCACCTCGCCGCGCAGGTCGTCGGGCATGCCGACGACGGCGGCCTCGGCGACCCGTGGGTGCATCACCAGCACGCTTTCCACCTCGAACGGGCCGATCCGATACCCGGCCATGATGATCACATCGTCGTCGCGGGCGCTGAATCGGAAGAATCCGTCGGCGTCGCGGGCACCGACGTCGCCGGTGAGGTACCAGCGGCCGTCGGCGGTGAACCGTGCCGAGGTGCGTTCGGGATCGTCGAGGTAGCCGAGGAACCACAGCAGCGGACTGTGGTCGGTGTCGATGGCGACCCGGCCCACCTCGCCGGGCGCGGCCTCGGTGTCGCTGTCCTCGGCGAGCACCGCGCACGCCCAGCCCGGCAACTGCCTGCCCATCGAACCGGCGGGGGCGTCGACGTCGAGGTCGGGGTGCCAGGCGTGGCAGATGACCATGCCGTGCTCGGTCTGGCCGTAGTGGTCGCGCACCGCGACACCGAGCGCGTCACGGGACCAGGCGATGACCTCGGGCGTGAGCGGCTCCCCCGCCGATGATGCCCGGCGCAACGCCACCCCGTCCGGCACCTGCCCGTCGGCGCGCAACGCCCGGTACACGGTCGGCGCGGCGGCGAAATTGGTGACACCGAAGCGGTGCAACACCTCCCAGGTCAGGGGCGCGGAGAAGCCGGCATGCAGCAGCAGGCTGCGCACGCCGGTGGCCAGCGGTGCCAGGATCGCGTAGTACAGCCCGTAGGCCCAACCCGGGTCGGCCGCGTTCCAGTAGACGTCGTCGCCACGGACGTCCAGGGCGAATTCCTGGTAGGCGTGGAAGGAGGCCAGCGCGCGCACCGGAATCGGTACACCCTTGGGGGTGCCGGTGGTGCCGCTGGTGAACAGCTGGACCAACAGGCCGTCACCGCCGACCGTGACCGGAACCGCCCGCGGGTCGTCGGCCCGGTGCGTATCGAGCAGGTCATGGAATGACACTGTGCCGGGCAGGGCGTCGCCGGCGACGATCGTGATGGGCGGGCTCGTCGGTCCATCAGCCGATCCCGACGAGTCGCGTGGGGCGAGCAGCGGCTCGGCATCCGGACCGGTCCGCTCACTCGGTGTGGCCGGGTCGCCGGACGGGAATCCCTCGCAGGCAAGTAGTTTCGGTGCCTGGTCGGCATCGGCGACGACAACCTTGGTGTTGCTCGCCGCTAGCCGGAACTCGATCGCGGGCGGCGCGAAGGCGGTGAACAGCGGCACATGCACCGCGCCACGACGCCAGATTCCCAGCAGCGCCACCACCAGATCGGCGGACTTGGCCATCAGCGTGGCCACCCGGTCGCCCGGGCCGACGCCGAGCCCGGCCAGTGCGGCCGCGAACCGCGACGAACGCTCCCGCAGCTCACCGTAGGTCAGGTCACGGACGCTCAGGTCTGGCTCGACGATCGTGAACGCGATCGCGTCGGCCGGATGCCCGTCACAGAGCAGTTCGGCCGCGCACGCGTCGGGGCCGTCGTAGCGGTCGAGCAGGTCGCGTACCCGCGCGTCCAGGTCGGTACTCATCGCAGTTCTCCTCAACACCGTGCCGGTCTCGCATAGAATGTGGCACACCTCACGTTCGCCACTACCCCCGAAAAGGGGTGATCCATGAGCTCCCTGTTGCGTCCCCGCGACGGCGACGCCCTGCGCGCCGAGATCCGCTGGGTGTCGCGCCGGGCGAACGTGCCGGTGGTGTTCGGCGGCCCCGTCGACGAGGACACCTTGTTGCTCACGGAGTTCGTCGGCACCGTCACCACCGGTTTGCGCGGGCTGTCGGTGCTGCGCACCTCCGGCCTCGGCGGCCAGGCGATGGAATACCGCAGACCGGCGGCCGTGGCCGACTACCGCCGCGCGCCCACCATCACTCACGACTACGACGCGGCCGTCTCGGGCGAGGGGCTCCGCTCGGTGATCGCCGTGCCGGTGGTGGTCGGGGACCGGCCGCGCGCGGTGCTGTACGCGGCCACCCGCGGCGCGAGCCCCCTCGGTGACCGCACCGCCGACGTGATCATGGCGGCGGGCAGGCGGCTGGCGAACGAGATCGCCGTGCGCGACGAGGTGGATCGGCGGGTGCGGTTGCTCGAGCTCGCGGAACCGGTCGCCGCGACACCGGCGACCGAGGAACTGCGCGAGATCCACGCCGAACTGCGTGCCATGTCGGCCGCCGTCGACGATGCCGCGCTCCGCGATCGGCTGGCGGGTGTGTCGGCACGACTGGCCGCCGTGATGACCGGGGCACCCGTCGACGAAGCCCCTCGGCTGTCGCGGCGCGAGATCGACGTACTCGCCCAGGTGGCCCTCGGCTGCACGAATCAGGAAGTGGCGCTTCGGCTCTCACTCGGGGCGGAGACGGTGAAGAGCTATCTGCGGCACGCGATGAGCAAGCTCGACGCAGGCACCCGTCAGGAAGCTGTGGTGACGGCGCGGCGGTACGGGCTGCTGCCCTGAGTCACGCACCTGTTTCCGGACGGAACCAGCAATCCTCGTTCTGGACGATCACACAACGAACAACCCCAAGTGATACCCAAATGTCTTTAGCGCAAAACAATCTCGGCGCGGATTCCGACCGGTACCGTCGATCCGATGACGGAGCCTTTTCAGCTGGCCGGCCTCTCCCTCGACTGCGCCGACCCCGAGTCTCTCGCCCGTTTCTACCTGGGGCTGCTCGGCGGCCGCGTCCTGTGGAACGACGAGCACAGCGTCGGTATCCGCATACCGTCGGGTCTGACGATCGCGGCACAGTACGTGGAGGGCTACTACCCGCCGCAATGGCCTGGCACGCCTGCGGTGTACCTGGACCTCGCGGCCGACGCCGACCTGGATCTGTGTGAACAGCACGCGCTGGCGGTGGGTGCCACGCCCGCACCGGTACAACAGGATCCGCGCTGGCGGGTACTGCTGGACCCGGCCGGGCATCCGTTCTGCATCACCACGCGGGTGATGGCGAACTAGTCGGGCAGCAGATCGGGCCTGCGCTCGCGGGTCCGCCGCAGCGACTGCTCGCGACGCCAGGCGGCGATCTTCGCGTGATCGCCCGACAGCAGGATCGGCGGCACCTCGAGACCGCGCCAGGACACCGGGCGGGTGTAGCTGGGGCCCTCGAGGAGGCCGTCGGAGAACGAATCCTCTTGGTGTGACTGCTGATTGCCGAGTACACCGGGGATCAGCCGGACCACGGCCTCGGTCATCACCAGTACCGCGGCCTCGCCGCCGATGAGCACGTAGTCACCGATGCTCACCTCTTCGACGCGCACGCGGCGGGCGGCGTCGTCGAAGACGCGCTGGTCGATGCCCTCGTAGCGGCCGCAGGCGAACACCAGGTGTTTCTCGGTGGACCAGCGTTGGGCGGTGGCCTGGGTGAAGGGCACCCCGGCCGGGGTGGGGACGACGAGCAGCGCGTCGTCGGGGCACACCTCGTCGAGCGCGTCGCCCCAGACGGTGGGCTTCATGACCATGCCGGGGCCGCCGCCGTAGGGCGAATCGTCGACGGACTTGTGCACGTCGTGGGTCCAACGGCGCAGGTCGTGCACACCGATCGAGATCAGGCCCTTGTCGACGGCCTTGCCGAGCAGCGCTGTGCGCAACGGCTCGAGATATTCCGGGAAGATCGTGACGACATCGAGTTGCACGAATTACTCCGGATCGAGCAGGCCCTCGGGCGGGGTGATGACCACCAGACCGTCGGCGACCGACACGGTCGGCACGATGGCGGTGACAAAGGGAATCAGAATTTCGCGGCCGTCGTCCGCGGCGCGCACCGACAGCAATTCGCCTGCGGCGGAATGCAATACCTCGGTGACCTTGCCGACGACGGTGCCGTCTTCGAGTTCGACGCGCAGACCTTCGAGCTCGTGGTCGTAGAAGGCGTCTTCGTCGTCGGACGGCGGCAGGGTCTCGCTGTCGACGACGAACAGCATGCCGCGCAGTGCGTCGGCGGCGGTGCGGTCGTCGACGTCGTCGACGAAGACCAGAAGCCGGCCCGAGTGCTCTCGGGCCGACTTCACGGTGAACTCACGGGTCGCCGAGGACTTCGGCATGCGGCCGTGCAGGGTGGCACCGGGGGCGAACCGGACATCCGGCTCATCGGTGCGCACCTCTACGACGAGCTCACCACGCACTCCGTGCGACTTGGCGACCCGACCTACGACGAGTTCCATCTAGGCGTCGGTGTCGACCACGTCGACCCGGATGCCCCGGCCACCGATACCGGCGACCAGGGTGCGCAGCGCGGTCGCGGTACGACCACCGCGACCGATCACCTTGCCCAGGTCTTCAGGATGGACATGCACCTCGACGGTGCGTCCACGACGGCCGGTGAGCAGCTCGACGCGGACGTCGTCCGGGTTGGCGACGATGCCACGAACCAGATGTTCGACGGCGTCGGCAACAACGGCAGTCATTACTCGGCAGCCTCGGTGGCCGGGGTCTCCTCGGCGGCAGCCTCGTCCTTCTTGGCGGCCTTCTTCTTCGGGGTGACGGCCTCGGCGACGGGCTCGTTGTCGGCGGCGGCCAGCGCGGCGTTGAACAGGTCGAGCTTGGACGGCTTGGCCGCCTTCACCTTGAGGGTGCCCTCGGTGCCCGGCAGGCCCTTGAACTTCTGCCAGTCGCCGGTGATCTCCAGCAGACGCTGCACGGACTCGGTCGGCTGCGCGCCGACGGACAGCCAGTACTGCACGCGCTCGGAATCGATCTCGATCAGCGAGGGCTCTTCCTTCGGGTGGTACTTGCCGACCGACTCGATGGCCCGGCCGTCACGACGGGTGCGGGCGTCGGCGACGACGACGCGGTACTGCGGGTTGCGGATCTTGCCCAGACGGGTGAGCTTGATGCGAACAGCCATGCTGATCTGCCTCTTTCAGTAGTTTGGTCACCACGCGATTCGGCGACCCACATGGTCTGCGGGTCCGGTTTCGCGCATGAAGTGCGTGACCGCCGCGCGGTACGTAACCGGAGACGGGCTGACACTGTCCAGGGAGGACGGTGGTCCATTGTGCCAGACGGGCCGAGCGCAGCCGAAATCGGCTCGACTAGGTCGACCTCAGCGCAACTGTGAGGTATCGACGAGGACCGGTACCGGTGCAGGCGCCTTCACCGTTTCGCCGCCGTCAGCGAAGACTTCCTGACGATATCCGGCCTCACCAAGGCTGTAGCCCCAGAATCGAGGCGGCTTTCCGATCGGCAGCTCGACAATCCACAGATTCGGGATCCTCGCCGCCGCGTAGGACGCGATCTTCGTGTCTCGTTCCTCACGCGTATTGCCGGGCGACCAGACCTCGACCGCGAGGAGCACATCCTCGGCCGCGAAGCTGACGTGACCGATCTCCCCCGCGATAACGGAAATGTCGGGGATGACGGCGGTCCGCAGCGGCGTGCTGATGCGCACGCCCACGGCGGGCAGAACGTGGAGGTCGGACCGTTCGGCTACTCGCAGCGCATCCCGCAACATCACGGCCAGCTCGAACGACGCATATTGATGCGAACCACCCGGCGGCGGCGTCATGTGCAGGTACCCCCAGATGAGTTCGAGTCGCGATCCATCCACCGGCTGCTGTTCGGCAAGCCAGTCTTCCACTGTTGTCGGGCCCAACGGGTGGATCATCGAAACCTCGGCGCTCATGGTCATTTCGTCCGACCTCCCTGTGCACCACTGATGGCCACTCGAACTCCGACACGTTCCCCACGGCATCGGCACCTGCGACGGGGCACTGTCAAGTGTAGCGATTACGCGGGCCGACCAGCGCGTTACGCAACCCGGAACCTCACGTTGCGATCAGCGGTGGCCGGTGACCGGGTTGGGGGTTTTGACGACCATGCCGCGGAGGACGACCCAGAGGGGGTCGGTGAGGGCGGCGAGGGTGGTGCGGGGGTCGTCGGCGTAGACGACGAAGTCGGCGGGGGCGCCTTCGGTGATGGATTCGCGGCCGAGCCAGGTGCGGGCGTTCCAGGAGGCGGCGCCGAGGGCGTCGTGGGGGGACAGGCCCGCGCCGGACAGGGCGGCGATCTCGTCGGCGATGCGGCCGTGGCGGATGGAGCCGCCCGCGTCGGTGCCCGCGTAGATCGGGACGCCCGCCTCGTGGGCCTTGCCGACGGTGTCGCGGACGCGGCGGTGCAGGTCGCGCATGTGGGCGGCGTAGACGGGGAATTTGGTCGCCGAGTCCGCGATGCCCGGGAAGGTGTCGATATTGATGAGGGTGGGGACCAGCGCGGTGCCGTTGGCGAGCATCAGTTCGATGGTGTCGTCGGTGAGGCCGGTGCCGTGCTCGAGGCAGTCGATGCCGGCGTTGATGAGGCCGGGCAGGGCGTCCTCGCCGAACACGTGGGCGGTGACGCGGGCGCCGTTGGCGTGCGCGGCGTCGATCGCCTGTTTCAGGATGTCGTCGCTCCACAGCGGACGCAGGTCCCCCACCGACCGGTCGATCCAGTCGCCGACGATCTTGACCCACCCGTCGCCGAAGCGCGCCTGTTCGGCGACGATCTCGGGCAGGTCGCGTTCGTCGTCGAGTTCGATGCCGAGTTCACGGATGTAACGCTTCGGCCGCGCGATGTGGCGCCCCGCGCGGATGATGCGCGGCAGTTCGGCGTGCTCGTCGATGAACCGGGTGTCGATCGGTGAACCGGCGTCACGCAGCAGCAGGGCGCCCGCGTCGCGCTCCGTCTCGGCCTGCTCGATCGCACCCTCGCGCGTCTCGTCACCGCCGCCGTACCGAATACCGACGTGACAGTGAGCGTCTACCAGACCCGGCACGATCCACCCTGTGCGACAGAGGGTTTCGGCCCCCGCCACCGGCTCGAACGTCACCGCACCGTCGACCACCCAGAGGTCGAGCTCCTGATCACCGGGAAGAACCACACCACGCAGATGCACACCAACCTCCAGACGTCAGCCTGCCCCCAACCTACCGCCAACACCCCACCCCGACCCCCCAAGCCATATTCCCAGCCACCCGGCACCACCTAGATCCGCCATGACAGCATTCCCAGCCCCGCACGACCCGACCTCGAGGAGGGTCCGCCGCGAAGCGGCGTAGCGGCCCGG
>NZ_JBPXLK010000016.1:0-130710 GCF_051843015.1 Nocardia sp. JW2 | reverse complement strand
TCCGCCGCGAAGCGGCGTAGCGGCCCGGCCGCGCGAACAGCGCTCGAAGCGCATGCGCCGCAGGCGCGAGTCTCGAGCGCTGTTCGCGCGGCCCCTCAGGGGCCGCGCTCGAGCGCGCCAGCGCTCCAAAAACACAGCCCAATACCGTCTGGGCGCAATACCCCGAAGCGCCGACGCTCCAAAAGTAGGGCATCCTGTACACGTGTTCGACGCGCATGTTCACATCATCGATCCGCGGTTTCCGCTGATCGAGAACGAGGGCTACCTGCCGGAGCCCTACACGATCGCGGACTATCGAAAGCGGATGGCGCACTTCGATGTTCGCGGTGGAGCCGTTGTCAGCGCATCGTTCCAAGGAACCGATCAGACGTATCTGAAGGCGGCGCTGAGCGAGCTGGGTCCGGAGTGGGTCGGCGTCACCCGGTTGGATCTGGATGCCGGTGACGACGAGATCCTCGAACTCGACCGGGCGGGCGTACGGGCGATCCGGTTCAACCTCAAACGCGCTGCCGCCGACATCACCCAGATGACCTTGCAGGCCCTGCGCGCCCACGAACTGGCCGGATGGCACGTGGAGCTCTACATCGACGGCCAGATGCTCGCATCGTTGCAGCCGGTGATCTCCAAACTGCCCGCCCTGTCCATCGACCACCTCGGGATGTCGGCCGAGGGCCTGCCCTACCTGCTGGATCTGGTCGATCGCGGTGCGAGGGTGAAGGCCACCGGCTTCGGCCGGGTCGACATGGACGTGGCCGAAACGCTGCGCCGCATCCACACCGTGAACCCCCGCGCGTTGATGTTCGGCTCCGATCTGCCCGGCACCCGGGCGGGCCGACCGTTCGAGGACGCCGATATCGACCTGATCTGCCAGGTGGTCGGCGCCGACATGCACGCCGTACTCGAGGACAACGCCCGCGAGTGCTACCGCCTGCCCCCGGTACGCAGGCCCGAGACCGAACAGGTTGCGGCCCAGGACAACCCGACCCTGCCGATCCCCCGATCAGCACTGCCCGGCGCGGGCGACGACAAGACCCGCCCGCTCCCGATCATCGAAAGACCCTGAGCCTCAGACGAACAGCGCCCCGGCGAGCCACACTCCCGACGCGACCAGCGCACCGAACAGCTCCACGAGCATCGACAGGCCGACACCCTTGAGCGCGTGCATCGTTGCGGGCCAGGCGGTTTCATGCGTCTTCAACCGCTGCAGTTCCGCCACGTACACGCCGAGCACGAACCCGATGAACAACCCGACCACGGGGATCACGAAGAAGCCGACGATGCCGAAGACGGCGCCGACGAGCAACGCCCGATTCGACACACCCGCCTCGCGCATCCGGCGCCCCGGCCAGGTGTATTTCACGACGCCCGACAGGATCAGTGCCACCGAGGCGATGGCGAACACGGTCCAGGCGCCCGCACCGCCGGTGAGGAACGCCCACACCGCGACAGCCGCGAAAATCAGGATCACCCCGGGCAGGATGGGCACGATCACGCCGATGATGCCGACCAGAATGACGAGGCCGACGAGGACCTCACCCCATACGCTCACTGCCGGGTTCCTCCCATATCGCGCCGAGTCGCGCCGGGCGAATTCTCCCGCATGGTCTACCGGTGCCGCCACCCCGGCGCTATTGTCGGATTGTCAATACCGTTCGACGACGAATGAGGTCACCACGTGAGCACCACCGGTCAGGGCCCCCTCGCGGGCATCAAGGTCATCGAGCTGGCCGGGATCGGCCCGGGCCCGCACGCCGCCCTGCTACTGGCCGATCTCGGCGCCGACGTGGTGCGGGTGCAGCGGCCCCGGCAGCTGCCCGGGTTCATCGAGCGCCCGCAGTGGCGCGGACGCACCATCGTCGAGGCGGATCTGAAGAACCCCGCCGATGTGGCCAAGGTGCTCGACCTGGTCGAGAAGGCCGACGTGCTGCTCGAGGGCTTCCGGCCCGGCGTCACCGAGCGGATGGGCCTGGGCCCCGACGACGCGCTCGCGCGCAACCCGCGCCTGATCTACGGCCGGATGACCGGATGGGGCCAGTACGGTCCGATGGCCGATCGCGCGGGCCACGACATCAACTACATCTCGCTCACCGGCGTGCTCAACGCCATCGGGCGCAAGGGTGAGCGGCCGGTGCCGCCGCTGAACATGGTCGGCGACTTCGGTGGCGGCTCGATGTTCCTGGTGACCGGTGTGCTCGCCGCGCTCGTCGAGCGTGCGACCTCGGGCAAGGGACAGGTGATCGATGCGGCGATGGTCGATGGGGCACTTGCTCTCTCGCACTTCGTGTGGGGCATGCGCGGCGTCGGCCTGTGGTCCGACGAGCGCGGCGAGAACCTGCTCGACACCGGGATGGCGTTCTACGACACCTACGAAACCGCCGACGGCAAGTACATGGCGGTCGGCGCGATCGAACCGCAGTTCTACGAGCAGCTGCTCGCCGGTCTCGGCATCGACCCGGAGGGCCTGCCCCAGCAGCTCGACCCGGACGGCCAGGAGCAGCTGCGCAAGCTGTTCACCGAGAAGTTCAAGAGCAAGACCCGCGACGAGTGGGCCGCCGTCTTCGAGGGCACCGACGCCTGCACCACCCCGGTGCTCACCTTCACCGAGGCCACGCGCAACGAGCACATCCGCGCCCGCGAAGGGCTGATCGAGATCGAGGACGTGGTGCAGCACGCGCCCGCGCCGCGGTTCTCGCGCACCCAGGGCGGCACCCCGACACCCCCGCCGAGCGCGGCGACGCCGATCGAGGACGTCTGGGCTCAGTAGCAGGTGAGCGGCTGGAGTGGGTCGGCGGCGCGCGGCGTGAGCGCGGTGTAGGCGGCGGCGATCGACTTCACGGCCAGCCGCAGGTCGGCTTCGGGGTGTGTGAACGGCAGTCGGATGAACCGTTCGAACGCGCCCTGCACGCCGAAACGTGGTCCGGCGGCGAGCAATACACCGTGGTTGGGTGCGGTGGCGGCCAGTGCGGTCGACACCGGACTCGGCAGCTGCGCCCATACCGACATGCCACCCGCGCCGGGCGCTATGTGCCAGTCGGGCAGCTCCTCGGCCACGGCCGCGAGCAGGGTGGCACGCTGGGCGCGCAGCTGGGCGCGGCGCCGGTCGAGGATGGGTTCGGCGTTCTCCAGCAGGTGGACGGTGGCCAGCTGGTCCATGACCGGGGTGCCGAGGTCGACGGTGGCGCGGATGCCGAGCAGCTTGGTGATGAGCGCCTGATTGGTGCGCACCCAACCCACGCGCAGGCCACCCCAGAACGACTTGGACGCCGAACCGATGGTGATGATCTCCGAGCCCTTCGCGAAAGCCGCGACGGGCGGCGGCATGTCGTCGTCGGAGAGGTTGAGGTCGCGCATCGACTCGTCGACGACGATGGTCATTCTGGTGTCGCGGGCGATGGCGGCCAGTTCGGCGCGACCGTCGGCGTCGAGCAGCAGGCCGGTGGGGTTGTTGAAGTCCGGCACGAGGTAGGCCAGGGTGGCCGCCGTCTGCCGGGCGGTACTGCGCAGCCCTTCCAGATCCCAACCGGCACTGGGAAATTCGGGTCGCAGCGGCACCGGGATGGGGCGCGCACCGACATCGCGGATCGCCTCGATCGCGTTCGGATAGGACGGATGGTCGATCAGGACGCGGGCGGCCGGTGAGGTGAGCACATTGAGCAACAGCCGAAGCCCGTGTTGCGCACCGAGAGTCACCAGGATCTGGTCGGGTTCGGTGGGCAGGCCGCGCGCGGTGTAGCGGCGGGCCAGCGCCTCGCGCAGCGCGAGCACACCGACCGGGTCCATGCCGTGGGTGCCGAGGTAGGCCGGAATGCCTTGCAGTGCCACCGAATACGCGTCGTGCAGTTCCGGCGGTGCGGACATGGCGGCGTAGGTCATGTCGATGGTCGGCAGCTCCGGCTGCGCCATCAGCGCCATGATGCCGCGTGCCGGGCGGGCACCGTCGTGCTGGATGCTCGGCGGCAACGCGACCGTGCTGCGCGAACCCTGACGGCTGATGAGGTAGCCGTGCTCGCGCAGCAACGAGTAGGTGGAGGTGATGGTGGTGCGGCTGACGCCGAGGGTGGCCGCCAGATCACGCTCGCTCGGCAGCGCGACACCGAGCGGGGCGCGACCGTCGTGGATCAGCAGCCGGATGGCCTCGGCCAGCGCCAGGTAGGCGGGCCGGTGGGGGCGACGCTCGTCGCCGTCGGTCTCGGGGTCACGCCACCGGCCGAGGTCGCGGGCCAGGCCCGCCGCGCCGATCACTC
Source organism: Nocardia sp. JW2 (assembly GCF_051843015.1). Lineage (NCBI taxonomy): Bacteria > Bacillati > Actinomycetota > Actinomycetes > Mycobacteriales > Nocardiaceae > Nocardia > Nocardia sp. JW2. The sequence goes on along the minus strand of NZ_JBPXLK010000016.1, from coordinate 126,466 downwards.
TTGTCGCCATAAAGTCCAGTATTCCGTGAGTGGCTATTTTTTGACAAGGCCAGTGGGCGGATTCTTGAGATATGACCACCTTCCTCGCTCTCGCCGTTGCCCTCGCCGTGGGCTATGCCGTCTACCATTTCGCCCCCAAGGAGGGGGAACTGCCGTTCTGGCCCTTCCAGGAATCACCCCATGACCGGGCCTTCGGCACCTACGATGACCAGCGCCAATACCGCGATCTCGAAGCCCTGCGCAGCCGCGGTCACAACGAACCAGTCCAGTCATCGGAAACTGGACTGGTTTCGAAGCCCGACAGTGGCCGTCTCGCCGCGTGAGCGGTGGGTCGGGCCGAAACCTGTCACCGGGGCGGCGCACACTGTGCTCATGAGTTCCGGAGCTGACTCGACACAGACCGGCACCGTGGTCGCGGCCCTCTTCGACACCGCCATCGGGCTGTGCGCCATCGCCTGGCGCGACGACACCGTCGTCCGGTTCGCGCTGCCCGAGGCCAGCGAGGAGCAGACGCTGGCCCACATCACCCGGCCTTTCGGCGGGCAACCGGTGACCGAAGGCGAGCCCGGCCCCGCGATCGTCGCGGCGATCGCCGGCATCCGGGCCCACCTCGCGGGTACGGTCGACGCGCTGCGCTGGATCGAGGTGGACCTGCCCGGCGTGCCCGAATTCCACCGCGCCGTCTACGCGGTGACCCGCGAGATCGACCCCGGCCGCACCCTCAGCTACGGCGACATCGCCATCCGGATCGGTGCACCCGGCTCCGCCCAAGCCGTCGGACAAGCCCTCGGCCGCAACCCGATCCCCCTCATCATCCCCTGCCATCGAGTACTCGCCGCCGACCACGCGCTGCACGGATTCTCCGCACCCGGCGGCATCGGCACCAAGGCGCGCCTGCTCGAGATCGAGCGCACACCGGGCTTCGGTGAACCCATGCTGTTCTGAGCGATGAATCGGGTGGGCCCGGACCGTCTGTTCCGAGGAGCCGGAGGACGGGCGCGCAGGGTCGCGTACCGTCGCACTGCGGTGGTCAGCTATCGAGAGGAACATCATGCAGACAGTCACGTCGGCCGACGGCACAACGATCGCTTACGACCGGGTCGGCGACGGGACCGCGGGGACGGTCATCCTGATCGGCGGGGCCTTCAGCTTCCGCAAGTTCAAGACCATGACCGAGCTCGCGCAGACGCTCGCCGACGACTACGACCTGACGGTGCTCAACTACGACCGGCGCGGGCGCGGTGACAGTACCGACTCCCCGGGTGTGTACGACGTGGCCAACGAGATCGCCGACATCGCCGCGCTCGTCGAGGCGGCGGGCGGGAAGGCGGCGCTGTTCGGGTGGTCGTCGGGCGCGGCGCTCGCCCTGCTCGCGGCGCGTGAGATCCCCGGTGTCACCGAGGTGGTCGCGTTCGAACCTCCCTTCGTGGTCGATGCGAAACATCATGTGCCGCCGAAGGACCTGGAAACGAAGCTGCATCCGCTGATCGCGGAAGGTAAGCGCGACAAGACGGTTCGCTACTACATGACCAAGGCGATGGGGATGCCCGCGCTGATGGTCGCCGTGATGCGAGTGACGCCGTTCTGGAAACAGCTTGCGGCCACGTCGGATTCGACGGCACACGACTGGGCCGTGATGAAGCCCTACATGCGCGGGCAGAAGCTCGACGCGGCCGAATGGAGCGGCATCTCCGTTCCGGTCCTCGTCCTCGCGGGCGAACGCACCGCACCCCTGCTCACCAAGGGTGCGAAGGCAGCCGCCGAGGTGGTGCCGAACGCCGAGTTCGCCGAACTCCCCGGCGTGAGCCACAACCCGAAGATCTCCATCCTCGCCCCCGCCATCGGCGAATTCCTCACGCGCGCACAGTGATCAATCGGTCTCTTTGCCGGTAGCCGACACCACGATCGCCGCCTTGTCGACGCTCACCCCGCGCGTCAGGGCGGCGGCGGATGGTCGCGGAAGAACTGGCACGGATCGCCGGCGAGGTAGCCGTCCATGCAGGCGAAGTAGGTCTGTACGCAGGCGTTGCTGACGCACCCGGCTGTGTACAGCATTCCCCGGATGCGCTCGTTGCGCTGTTGGGACGGGGCGAGGGTCTCGGCGGGTGGCAGGGCGGTGGTGGACAGCACCGGTGACGCGCTCGGCGGCGGTGCGGGCGCCTCGGGCGTCGAACACCCGCTGAGCACGCCCACCGCGAGTACCCCCGCCACCATCATTGTGCGCACCATCAACCACCTCCATCCGGACCATTCCCGACGCTACTCCCGCCCGCGGCGAGCACCACAGGTGCGCCGGAGAACGGGCACCTGGCCGCAGTTCTCCGCCGACCCACAGCAGGCGCCGCCGTCCCGAACTCGGACGGTTGATCACCACGGTCTGGTGGCGTTCGGCTCTCGGGCGATGCCGCCACCAGAGCGTAGTGATCGACTGTCCAGGTCGCGACGGGGGCGCTGAGCCGGTACGCGAGGGCGGTGTCCGCTGTAGAAGATCACGAAGGGCGGCACGGGGGGTCAGAGGCTGGCGCCGCTGCAGATGACGCCGACGGCGCTTCGGCCTTCCGTGCCCAACGGCCGGCGTGGGCCGATGGTGTGTCAGATGGTGGCACCGTAGCTGCTGCCTGCGATACCGCCTGCGACCGCACCGGCGGCCGCTGCCGGAATGCCGAGAACTGCGGCGCCCGCGGCCGCGCCGACGCCCGCCCCGATCGCTGCGCCCGCACCGGTGGACGCGGCGGTGGCGGCGGCAGCCGTGCCGAGCGCGACCACGGCGCCGATACCTCCGGTGGGGACCGCCGACGCGGCGGCGATGATCGCGCCCGCGGTGCCGGTGGTGACAGCGCCGACCACGAAGCCGGCGCCCGCACCGACAGCGGCACCCGCGAGTCCGCCACCGACCGCGCCGACGGCGGCCGCCGGGACACCGGCGAGGGCGGCCCCCGCGAGGGCACCGCCGACAGTCGCGGCGGCGATCTTGTCGGAGCGGCTGGGGTTGATGCCGATGGAGCGGCCCTGGGTGGCGATGGCCGCTTCGACATCGGCGGCGGCGGTGTTCACACCGTCGAGGATTTCGGCCGGAAGTTCCTCCGGAGCGGGGGCGGTGAAGTCACCCACGCGCAGAGTGCGCGGCGGCGGCGCGATCGGGGCGACGGGCTCGACCGGTTCAGGGAGGTGCAGTTCCTCGATCACGACGGGCGGCGCAGGCGTGGTGTATTCGGGCACCGGCCGCGTTTCCTGCGGTTCGGGCGCCAGATAGGCCAGCGAATCAGGTCCCTCGAAATCCCCGAGACTGGAACGCCCCTCCTCGCCCGGCATGTTCACTCCCGGCTGCTCCGGCACCTCATCGGTCACACCCGGCTGCGGCACGGCAAGGGCGACACCCGCACAGGCCACCGCGACCGCCATCGGCAACACTCCCGCGACCGCCCGAGCGCTCATCCGCCCCGTCGATCCCCACACATCAGCACACCGACGGACCACGTCGAACACCCACTCACACGCTAGAAGAAACCGGCACGTCCCCGCGCGCCGCAGCGACCATAGCGTTAGCCAGATGGATGCTCAAATCGATAGCGTGTCCGCATAGTCCGAGCGTGTCGGGGGGGTGGATACGACAAAGCCCGGCGCCGCTGCTGCGACGCCGGGCTCGCCGACAGAACTACGCCAGCACGTCGTGCCGAACGATCGTCTGGTCACGACCCGGACCCACACCGATGCACGAAATCCGCGCACCCGAGAGCTCTTCCAGCCGAAGCACATACGCCTGCGCATTGGTCGGCAGATCCTCGAACGTGCGGGCGGCGGAGATGTCCTCCCACCAACCCGGCATCTCCTCGTAGATCGGCTTGGCGTGGTGGAACTCGGTCTGCGTGGTCGGCATCTGCTCGACCCGCTCGCCGTCGATCTCGTACGCCACGCAGATCGGCACCGTGTCCAGCCCGGACAGCACGTCCAGCTTGGTGAGGAAGTAGTCGGTGACGCCGTTGACTCGGGTGGCGTATCGGCTGATCACGGCGTCGAACCAACCGCAGCGGCGGGCGCGACCGGTGGTGACACCGACCTCGCCGCCGTTCTTGGCGAGGAACTCACCGAAGTTGTCGAACAGTTCGGTCGGGAAGGGGCCCGAGCCGACCCGGGTGGTGTAGCACTTGAGGATGCCGAGCACCGTGTCGATCTTGTTCGGGCCGATGCCCGAACCCACCGCGGCACCGCCCGCGGTCGGGTTCGAGGAGGTGACGAACGGGTAGGTGCCGTGGTCGACGTCGAGCAGGGTGCCCTGCGAGCCTTCCAGCAGCACGGTCTCGCCCCGCTCGAGCGCCAGGTTCAGCTCGAGGCGGGTGTCGGAGATGCGGTGCTTGAACGACTCGGCCTGCGCGAGCACCTCGTCCACCACCTGCTGCGGGTCCAGCGCGCGGCGGTTGTAGATCTTCACCAGCACCTGGTTCTTGAATTCCAGTGCGGCCTCGACCTTCTGGGTGAGGATCTTCTCGTCCAGCACATCCGCGACGCGCACACCGACGCGGGCGACCTTGTCCTGGTAGCAGGGGCCGATGCCGCGACCGGTGGTGCCGATCTTGCGGTTGCCGAGGAAGCGTTCGGTGACCTTATCGATGGCCACGTGGTACGGCATGATCAGGTGCGCGTCGGCCGAGAGCAGCAGGCCGGAGGTGTCGACACCGCGCTCCTCGAGCCCGGCGAGTTCCTCGAGCAGCACACCGGGATCGACGACGACGCCGTTGCCGATGACGTTCTTCACACCGGGGGTGAGAATGCCGGACGGGATCAGGTGCAGCGCGAACTTGTCACCGTTGGGGAGCACCACCGTATGACCGGCGTTGTTGCCGCCCTGATAACGGACTACCCACTGCAACCGCTCACCGAGCAGATCGGTAGCTTTGCCCTTACCCTCGTCGCCCCACTGGGCGCCGATGAGGACGATAGCCGGCATTTCGGAGTCTCCTACAGATCGACAGCAGCACGCTTGTACTGCAGCTACCTGCCGTACTGAGGCGGTGGCCGGAGACACAGTCTAGCCGACGGCACTCGCGTGCCCTGTCCAGCGCCCCGACCCGCGCCCGGCGGACGTGCCATCATCGGTTACGGTTACTTGCCGGCAGGGGGATTGCCGCGCTCATGGGCGACACACCGTCGACCCGACCGAGGAGGGTGTACCGCAGTTTGAGTACCCACGTTCTCCGATGTGGTGACCTGCCGGTCCCGATCGCTCTCGCCTCACTCCCCACCACGCAGACCGAGCGGTTACCCGATGTCGGGGTGATCGACGAGTTGCTGCCGGTGCTGGCCGCCGACAGCCTGCCCCGCCTGATCGTGCTCGGCGACGACGCGGGCCTGGCGTCCGTGCTCACCCATCTGATGCGCACCGAACGGCTGCACGTGGAGATCGGCTACGTGCCGGTCGAGACCACTTATGCCTCGCGGGTCTATCAGACCGGCACCGGCAACGCGGCCGCCAAGACCGCGCTGGAAGGCCGGGCCGTCGAGACGCCGCTGATCCGCGACGACACGGGCACGGTGCTGGTGGGCCGGGCGAGCATCACCGGTGTCGAGGGCGCCAAGCTCGAGGGCGAGGCCTATGTCGACGACACTTTGCTGTTCACCGGCACGGTGACGACCATGCTGATCTCCCCGACGATGGCGATGCCGGGTGTGCGGGCGCGGGTGCGCAAGGGGCTGCGCAAACGTGGCTGGGTCGGCGGGCGCGCCGCCCAGCTGGGCACGCCGGGTGCGGTCGTGACCCGCGACGGGATCACCGCCGAACGCACCGTCCCCCGCTCGACCTTCTACCGCTTCGAACAACCCTGGCTATTGGTGCGATGAGTTACTCCTTTCCCAGCACCCGTGGCGCGGTGCGGCCGAGTCCGGTCTTCCTGCTGATCGTGGCCGTCACCGTGCTCGGTGGCGCGCTGGCGTGGGACGCCGACGTGACCTCGGTGCGCGCCAAGGTCGGCGTGTTCGTCCTGGTGGTCTTCGGCTGGATCGTGAGTTTGTGCCTGCACGAATTCGCGCACGCCTATGTGGCGTGGCGGGCAGGTGATCACGATGTGGAGGCGCGTGGTTATCTCACGCTGAATCCGCTGAAATACAGCCATCCGGTGTTGTCGATCGTCTTACCGCTGCTGTTCATCGCGCTCGGCGGAATCGGTCTGCCGGGTGGTGCGGTGTACCTGGACACCACCCGATTCCGTTCGGGCATACAGCGTTTGGTGAGCGCGGTCGGTCCGTTCTCGAATCTGCTGTGCGCGATCGTGCTGCTGATCGTGATCCGTGCGATGGGCTCGGCCACCGAACACGCCGCGTTCTGGTTCGGACTGAGTTTCCTGGCGTTCCTGCAGCTCACAGCGTTTCTGCTGAACATTCTTCCGGTGCCGGGACTCGACGGGTACGGGATCATCGAGCCGTCGCTGAGCTACCAGACGCGGCGCTCGCTCGACCAGTTCAAGCCGTACGGCATGCTGATTCTTTTCGCCGTCATCTTTTTCACCCCGCTCAGCCGGGTGTTCTTCGAGGCCGTGTACTTACTGTTCGATATTTCCGGCATCCCGCAGTATTGGGCGGGCAACGGCAGCCGGCTGACGCGCTTCTGGTACTGACAGCCTGGGTCAGTCCTCCGGCGGGACATACGGATTCGGCACGGTCGGCGGGAGCAGCGCGATCGCGGAGATGCGTTGCATTCCGCACACCACCATCAGGTCGACCACGATCGAACGAATCTGGGCGAACACCACATGCGCTGAAAGGCCGGCGCCCACAACGAGTTCCGGGCGCGCGTTCTTGGCGACGCTGCGCAGGCAGCGGGCCGCCTCGGCCTGGTCGGGTTGCTCGCCCGGGTCGGCGAGCATCATCTTGCGCACCACGTCGGTGGCGCCGCCGAGCTGGCGGAGCAGGTCGATCAGGCGCGGATCGAGCACCTCGTCGTCGCGGACGAGGGTGAGCGAACGGCGCAGCAGCACACGGGTATTGCGCACGGCGTTGTCGAGCGGGTCGGCGGTGGCCCGGATGCGGGCGAGGCGTTTTCGCGAATTCCAGTACAGCGGGGAGATGCGGCTCACCTCGCGGCCACCCTCGAGCGCGGAGCGGAGTCCGTCGATCTGGCTCTGGGTGGCGCGCACGGCGGTGAGCGCGTCGTGCACCTTGTCCGCACTCTGCTCGAGCAGACCGTCGGCGCACTCGGTCATGGATTTGCTCATCACGTCCAGCACCTGTGCGGCGTGCTCACGCGCGCGACGAACCGGATGCAGCGGGATGGCGGCCACCATCAACACACCGACGAGGCCACCGACGAGCGCGTCGATCATGCGGGACGGACCCGCGCCCGGAGCCTGGTTCAACGTGGAGACGAGCACGGCCGAACCCGCCGCCTGAATGGTCATGATGGCCCCGGAGTCGAGGAACACCGACACCGCCATCGCACCGCCGACGACCAGCGCCACCTGCCACACACCGGTGCCCACCTGGGCGATGAACAGGTCACCGATACCGATGCCGACCGCGACACCGACGACCAGCTCCACCGAGCGGCGGATCCGTGCGCCGAACGAAATGCCGATCGACACCACGGCCGCTGTCGGGGCGAAGAACGGCTCGATATGGCCGATCATGTCGTGGGCGATGAACCAGGCCAGCGCGGCCCCCAGCGCGCACTGGATGATCGGGATCGCCGACAGCCGCAACCGCTCGACCGATTGCCGGAACCGGCCGACGGTACTCACCTTCGCGGCCGCTACGACGGGCGTAGCGACCTCGACGAACGGCCTGTGCTCGCTCACCTGCGAACCGGTGACCGGCTAGTCGAGACCGAGTTCGGTGGCGGCGTTGGGGTCGCAGTCCTCGAGCAGGTCGAGGCAGCGGGCGTATTCCTCGGTCTCACCGATCACCTGCGCGGCCTTGGCCAGCGCACCGACGCTGCGCAGGAACCCCTGGTTGGGTTCGTGCGACCACGGCACCGGGCCGAAACCCTTCCAGCCGTTGCGGCGCAGCAGGTCGAGGCCGCGGTGGTAGCCGGTGCGGGCGAAGGCGTAGGCGGCGACGGTGTCGTGATCGACCTCGCCGTTGCTGCGCGCGAGCGCCGCCTCGGCGAGCTGGGCCCACGCGATCGACGCGGCCGGATGATCGGCGGCGACCTTCACGGGGTCGGTGCCCGCCGCGATGGCGTCTTCGGCGTCGATCAGTTCAGGGAGGAGGACCGGCTGCGGTCCGAGCAGGTCACCGAAGGAGGTCATGGGTTCATTGTGCACCGCCACGCCCACCCACCCCGCCACGGGTGATCGACGAACTCCCCCGCGCGCCGCGCATTAGGCTGGGCGGGAGTTCAACGTTCGAGCCTGAGCGAGGGGTACTAGGTGTCCGACCCGACCGACGAGAACAACCCAGCAGCCGAGGACCGTGGTCCCGGTGCGGCCGGGACACACCATGACGCCGACCCGTCGCCCGACGAGTCGACCCGCCCGGGTTCCGAAGCGCCGAAATCGGTGCCGCACGCGGTGACCGAGCCGGAGCGCGCGACCGCCGGGACCTCGGAGACTGTTGTCATCCGGCGTAGTGAGCTGCCGGGCGATCAGGGTGCGGGACGTTCTTACGGACCCGGGTTCCGACCTGCTGGTGGGCCTGGTGCGCCGCTGGGTCCTGGTGCGCCGCAGGGTCCGGCCGGGCCGCGGGTAGGTGGTCCTCAGGGGCCCGGTTCTCAGCGTGCCGCCGGTCCGGGAAATCGTCCTTCCCAGGGTGGGAATCCGATGCCGCCGGGAGCGGGCAGCGCGGCGGGCCGTGGTCCGAACAACCCCGGCGCTGCCGGGCGGCCGGTCGATGCGCCGGGGGCGAACGGTCCGGGTAGCGCTCCAGGAGCGAACGGTCCGGGAAGCGCTCCAGGGGCGAACGGTCCGGGAAACGCGTCCGGGGCGAACGGTCCGGGAAACGCGTCCGGGGCGGCTGGGCGTCCCGTGAACGGGCCCGGAGCTGGATCGGGCGGGCGACCAGCGAGTGGACCCTCGAACGATCGCTCGGGTACACCGGGGTCCGGTGACCCCAGGGCTGCGGGCCGGCGACCGGGGAACGCACCAGGGCCGAACGGGCCCAATGCTTCTGGCGCGCCCCAAGGAGGTCGGCCCGGACCGCAGCAGGGGCCAGGACGTGCGGCGCCGGTCGCGCGGGCAACGAATGGGCCTGCCGCACAGCGTCCTTCGGGTGAACAGGCAGGCGGTCGAGGTCGTCCCGGAGGCGTTGTCGAGAGTCAGCAGAGTTCTGCGGCTGGGGCACCAGCGAATCAGCCTGGACAGGGCGGCCACCCCGGTGGCGGCGAAGGTGATACTCGCGGCGGTAGTGGTGTGGGCAGTGAGTTCACCGGCGGTGCAGAGCGTGGAGCCGGATCGCAGCAGCGTGGTGACCGGCCGTCGAATGCGCCGGGTGCGGCCGCCGGCCGTGGCAGTGGGCAGGGCCCGGCTGCCGGGCAAGGACGCGAGCCGGGCGGAAACCAGGGCTCGGCCGCGGGCAGTTCGCCGTTGGCCGGGTTGTCGAAGGGGCTTCCCGGGGAATCAACTGGCGGCGAAGGTGATTCGCGGGCACAGCCTGATTCGCCAGGCCTGGGTGGCGCCGATGCGCCGACTACCGCAATGCGGATCCCCGGACGCGCGGCGGCGGGGGCTGCGTCCGCCGATCAAGGCGAGCAGAGTGCGGCGGATGTGCCGACCGTCGGGATGGAGCCGGGCGATCGTCCGGCCGCCGGACGACAGGGCACGGCCGCAGCAGATGCGCGTGGATCTCGCCCGGGCACAAGCGATTCAATCGAATCCTCCGGTGCGACCACCAGCCGAGACGCTTCCGCAGCATCCCGCGATGCTTCGGCGGGAACCCGAGATGATGCGCAGCACGTCGATCGCTCGGGGGTTGATGAGCAGCGTGGCGAGCAGCGCCCAAATGCGGACGAACGGGCCATGATCGCGAATACTCCAGACGCACAAGGTGATTCGCGCAGTGAGCAGGCTGCACGCGACATCGAGCGGACTGGAGCAGCCGACGACCGTGGCGCGCGAGGAGAGTCGCGCGGCGAGAACGGCACGGGCGTCCGAGACGCCGAGTTCCGTGGCGCACCGGATGATTCGCGCGGTGAACACGGTGGCGCCGACGCGGCGACCGCGCGGTTCGGGACTGCCAGGGCGGCTTCGCGTTCCGAGGACCAGGGTGGCGTCGACAGTGCGAACGACCCGCAAGCTGGTGCGAGCGGCGCGAACACCGGACAGGCTCGTACCGGCAGCGGGAACGATGCGGGGCAGCCTCGAACTGTTGGCTCTGAACCCGCTGTGCGTGAGGGTGATTCCCAGAGCTCCGATGCGACAGAGAAGTTCTCCACGAGTTCCGGGCAGCAGCGCGGGGATGCCCGGGTGCAGGACCAGACGGGTGGGAGCGGCGGCAAAGCTCTCGGCGGTGCGGCTGGGGCCGCGGCCGCCGCGGCTGGAGCTGGGGCCGGCGGGTTGTCGAAGAAGAGCGAGAGTTCTTCCGGCACGGGCGAATCCGGGTCGGAGGATCAGACCGTTGCTATGCGCGTGGTCAATCCCGCGGATGCGCCTACCACCACTTTTCCGGTGCAGCGGGGGACGGATCGGGTTGTCGGTGGACGGGCTGTGACGCCGCCGCCCAGCACGCCGCGGGGTCCTGCGGGGCCGAGGCAGGCAGGGCAGCAGGGAACGCAGGGGCCCGGTGTCGAGGATGCGCGCCCGTCGGGACCGCAGGGGGGCCGTGGGGCCGGGGCCGAAGACAGACGGCCATCCGCACCGCAAGGCCCCCAGGGACCCGGCGCTCCTCGCGGACCGCAGGGAGCCGGCGTCGAAGACACACGACCGTCCGCGCCCCAAGGACCCCAGGGGCCGGGCGCTCCCCGCGGACTACAGGGAGCCGGCGTCGAAGACACACGGCCATCCGCATCCCCAGGGCCGCGCGGACCGCAAGGACCGCAAGGACCGGGGGCATCTCGCGGACCGCAAGGACCACGGGCCGAAGACGCACGGCCATCGGCACCTCAAGGACCGGGAGTTCCGCGCGGACTGCAAAAAACAGGGGCCGAGGACACCCGCCCGTCCGCACCCCAGGGTCCGCAAGGGCCAGGAGCTCCTCGCGGACCGCAAGGACCAGGGATCGAGGAGACGCGCCCGTCGGCGCAGCATGGTGCGCAAGGGGCGGGTATTGCTCGTGGCCAGGGGCCAGGGGCACCTTCTCCTGCTGATATCCAGCCGACGCGGCCCGCGCATCACCTGGCGGATGGGCAGCGGCAGGTGGCGCCTCCGCAGCGGATCGAGCCGGGTCAGCAAGGGGCCGCACCGCAGCAGCAGGCGAACGCCGGCGGGGCGGGTCGGTCGAAGCGGTTGGTGTTGGCGGCGGCGGGTGCGGCCGTGCTCGTCATCGCGTTGATCGTGGGCTTCGTGCTGATGACGACGGGTGACAATTCGCCGGAGGGGCAGGTGCGGGCGGTGATCGGTGAGTACACCGACGCGCTGCGCGAGGGTGATCTCGAAACCCTGCGGTCCACCACCTGTGGACAGCTGCACGACTTCTACCAGGGCATCAGTACCGAGCAGTTCCAGGGCGTACATCAGCTCTCGACCGAGCAGGGCTCCATTCCGGTGGTCGACAGCGTGGACGCGGTGCGGATCACCGACGACACGGCGCTGGCCGAGGCCACGGTGTACACGGCGGCGGAGACCAAGCGCACCGCACGCACCTTCGACCTGCAGAAGACCGACGGCGGCTGGAAGGTGTGCGACCCCACGGCGGCACCCTGAACCGGTGATGACCCGTCGTAGCGCCGGTCAGAGGTGCTATGACGGGTCACACATAACTGGTATCGGGCGCTGTGCACCCAGTATCATTTTTCGGATCATGAGCACGGAACACACAACGTCGCAGCCGGACATCGATGCTGTGGTCCCGGAGGCGGCGCTGGTGGGCCAGCGCTTCGGATTCCGCGATCACTACGAGGTGGGGCGCGAGAAGATCCGCGAATTCGCCCGGGCGGTGCAGAACACGCACCTCGCGCACCAGAACGAGGTCGATGCCCGCAAGCTCGGCTACGACGCGGTGATCGCACCACCGACCTTCGCCTCGGTGATCGGCATGAGCGCCACCCGCGCCCTGCTCGACGGCGTACTCACCGAGTACGACCTGTCGCAGGTGCTGCAGACCGATCAGGTCTTCGAGATCTTCCACCCGATGCTGGCAGGCGACCGGATCCGCACGGAGATCGAGATCGAGTCGATCCGCCAGTTCGCCGACAACGACTTCGTCAATGTCGGGTTCAAGCTGGTGAACCAGCACGACGAGGTGGCGGTACAGGGAACGACGACCATCGTCGCGCGCCGCGGCGTGGAGGTCGACCCCAATATCGTCGAGGCCGTCGAGAACATCAGCATGCACCCGCGTCCCGGCGACACCGGCATCGCCGACGACCTCCTGATCCGCCGCACCGGCCCCGCCCCCGCCGTGCCGCCGCGCGAGTTCGTACCCGTGCACACCGGCCCGGCGTTCGAATCGCTGACCAAGGGTATGGAACTGCCGGTCGCCACCGCGCGCGTCACCCGCGGTGACCTCGCCAACTACGCGGGCGTCTCGGGCGACCCGAACCCGATCCACTTCAGCGACCGCGCCGCCGAACTGGCCGGCCTGCCGACCGTCGTCGCCCACGGCCTGCTCACCATGGGCCTGGCCGCCCAGTACCTCACGGACTGGCTCGGCGACCCGACCGCTATCGAAAAGCTGGCCGTGCGTTTCTCCGGTTTCGTCCCGGTCCCACCGACCGCGGCGGGCGAGATCCAGTTCTCCGGCAAGATCAAGTCGATCGATACCGACCGCCGCGCGGCCACCGTGCTGCTGAGCGGAACCTCGGAGGGCCGCAAGCTCTTCGGCCGCGCCGCCGCGGAGATCCGCCTGACCTGACCGAAGCCGCACCGCGTAGCTGATACGCGGTGTCACATGTCGCTTACCTGTGTGTTGTCGTGCCGCAACACCCCGCGCGCACGCTTCGTTGATGAACGGGAATGTGCGGTTCATCGAGGTGCACGGGTATCGGCGTGCGTATCGGATGGCCGGGACAGGTCCGCCGGTGCTGCTCATTCACGGCATCACCGACAGCTCCGGAACCTGGGCGCCCGTCTTCGACGCGCTCGCCGAGCACCACACCGTGATCGCACCCGACCTGCTCGGACACGGTGAATCCGCGAAGCCGCGCGCCGATTACGCGGTGGCCGCCTATGCCAACGGCATGCGCGACCTGCTCAGCGTGCTCGGCATCGAACGGGCCACCGTGGTCGGGCACTCGCTCGGCGGCGGTATCGCCATGCAGTTCGCCTACCAGTTCCCGGAGAAAGTGGAGCGGATCGCGCTGGTGTGCCCGGCCGGCATGGGCGCGGGCGTGCACCCGGCGTTCCGGCTGGCCACGATCGCGGGCGCCGGGCCCGCGCTGATGGCCGTCACCAGTTGGCCGGTGCGCACGGCGGTGCGTGCCGTGATCCCGCTGGTCACGGCGGTCGGCGGGCTAGGCCTGGGACCCGATGCCGAATACGTGCTCCGCCTCTACGGCGGCCTGGCCGAATCGGGCGCACGCAACGCCTTCCTCCGGACCATCCGCGCGGCAGCCGACCGGCGCGGGCAGACCATCACCATGCTCGATCGCGGCTATCTCGCCGCCCACCTGCCCACCCTGGTCATCGGCGGCACGCGCGACACCGTCATCCCCTCCGGACACGCGACCCGCGCGCATCGCGCCTTCCCCGGCAGCCGCATCGAAATATTCACCGGCGCAGGTCATTTCCCGCACCACTTCGATCCGGACCGCTTCGTGACGCTCATCCGGCAGTTCATCGAGGAAACCGAACCGGCCGCCTACGATCCGCTGCGCTGGCAGCGCACCCTGCGCCGGGGCAGCCCTCTGGTCGCGCTGCCCACCCCGGAACCGGATCCCCCGATGATGACCGAGCAGGGCTGATGCCCCGGCTACCATGCGGCCTATGAGTTACCCGCTGCCGCCGCAGGGCTACTACCGCCCGCCGGACCACCCGGAGTCGACCCTCGTGCTGGTGCTCGGGGTGATCGGGGTGTCGTTCTGCGGTCTCACCGCGCCGTTCGCCTGGCTGAAGGCCAAGTCGGCGCTGGCCGAGATCGACGCGTCCAACGGCACGATCGGCGGCCGTTCGCAGGTGTACGCGGGATACATCATGGGCATCATCGGCTCCGCGATGCTCGGCATCGTGCTGCTGTTCCTCGTGCTCGCGGTGGTACTCATGGTGATCGGTGCGTCGGCGGACACATCCACCTACTGAGCTAGCATCCTGCGGGTGATCGAACCAGAGGCCGACGTCGCGGGACCAACCGAGTGGGGTGAACATCCACACGGCCTCGGCCCGTGGGAGCAGGAGTACGGCACGCCCGCTCCCACCGACGACCGCTACGACCCGGTGCTGCTCGCCGAGGGCGACCGCCGCAATGTGGTCGACGCCTACCGCTACTGGAAACGCGAGGCGATCGTCGCCGACATCGACGCCCGCCGCTTTCCCTTCCACGTGGCCATCGAGAACTTCGGCCACGACGCCAATATCGGGACCGTGGTCCGCACCGCCAACGCCTTCGCCGCCGCCGCGGTGCACATCGTCGGCCGGCGCCGCTGGAACCGGCGCGGCGCCATGGTCACCGACCGCTACCAGCACCTGGTCCACCACACCGACCTGACCGAGCTGCGCGACTACGCCGCCCGCGAAGGACTCACCGTGGTGGCCGTCGACAATGTGCCCGGCTCGGTGCCGCTCGAAACCGCCCAGTTGCCGCGCGACTGCCTCCTGCTGTTCGGCCAGGAGGGACCCGGCGTGAGCGACGACGCGAAAGACGCTGCCGCCCTCACGGTTTCGATCTCCCAGTTCGGTTCGACCCGCAGCATCAACGCGGGGGTCGCGGCGGGCATCGCCATGCACACCTGGATCCGTCAGCACGCGGATCTGTCGCTGGCCTGGCCGATCACCTGAATCCCGCGCGTCACATCAGGTCTGCCACGCCACACCGGTCGCCACAGACCACAATTTCCTTGCCCCGCATGCACACCGACCTGGCAACATGGACCCCATGACCTCGCGTGGGGGCCGGCGCCCGCAGCCGACTGATACCGGATCCGTACCGACCCCTGCGCTGTGGTCCGAACGTGCCGACATGGCCGAATCGGCCATCATCTCGCGCCACCTGCGCGCCCTGTGGGGTTGTCCCGGAACGGAATTGGGCGTCGTCGGCTGGCCGGCCACCCGCCGTGAGCGCCTGTTCGGCAGCTGGCACTACTGGTGGCAGGCGCATCTGCTCGACTGCGCGATCGACGCCGCGAACCGGGTACCGACACCGGCCCGGCGCAGGCGCATCGCCGCCATCGCGCGCTCGCACCGCATGCGCAACATCACCGGCTGGACCAACCGCTACTACGACGACATGGCCTGGCTGGCCATCGCCCTCGAACGCGCCGAACGCACCCAGGAACTCAGCGCGGCGCGCGGCGGTCTGCTCGCCCTGGAACAGCAGCTCTACAGCGCGTGGAACCCGGGGGTCGGCGGCGGCATCCCGTGGCGGGTGCGATCCGATTTCTACAACGCACCGGCGAACGGCCCCGCGGGCATCGCGCTGTTGCGACTGGGCCAGGTCGAACGCGCGCAGCAGATGGCCGACTGGCTGCACGACACCCTGCGCGACCCGCAGACCGGTCTCGTCCTCGACGGCATTCATCTGCCCTCCGGCGAGATCGAACGGCCCACGTTCACCTACTGCCAGGGTGTGGTGCTCGGCCTGGAGGCCGAGCTGGCGGTACACACCGACGACGACCGCCACATCGACCGCGCCGTCGACCTGGTCGACGCGGTGGAAGACCACATGACCCACCGGCTGGTGATCTCCGGCGGTGGCGGGGGCGATGGCGGCCTGTTCAACGGCATCCTCGCCCGCTACCTGGCCGTCGTAGCGCTGATGCTGCCCGGCGAGGGCAAACGCCCCGAGGCCGCGCGCCGCATCGCCGCGGCCATCGTGAAGACCTCGGCCACCACCGCCTGGAGCAACCGCCTCGAGGTGGAGGGCGAACCACTGTTCGGCTACGACTGGAGCAAACCGGCCCGCCTGCCGGGCGGTTCGGCGGGCGCGGGCAAGTTCACCGCGGGCGGTTCGGTGACCGCGTCGGTGGTTCCCGAACGCGACCTGTCGGTGCAGCTGTCGGGCTGGATGCTGATGGAAGCCGCCTACCAGGTGAGTGCCGCGGGCCTCTAGCGCTCGCCGACGCTCGCCTCGCACTCGACTTCGTAGTCCTCGGCGGGCTTGGCCATTTCCTGGCGGTAGTGCCGGATGCCGATCACTGTGCCGATGATCAGGCCGACGACGAGGGTGCCGATCACCGCGGGCATCAACCACGACACCCGCTCGAGGAACTCACCCGCGTAGTAGCCGATGAGCAGCAGCACCGGCGCCCAGATGATCGCACCGATGGTGCTGGCGATCGTGTACTTGCGGTGATCCATCCCGGCCGCGCCCGCGACCATCGGGCACAGCGTGCGCACCCACGGGATCCAGCGGGCGATCATCACCGCGAAGAACCCGTGCCGTTCCAGCAGATGCGTCACCTTCGCCAGGTTCTCGGTATTGATGTAGCGGCCGTTCTTGCGCGCGACCACACGATGGCCGGTGCGTTGGCCGACCAGGTACCCCACCTGGTTCCCGGCGATCGCCGCCAGCATGGTGCCGACGGACAGCCCCCACACCTGCGCTTCGCCGTTGGCGTGGGAGGCGAGCACGATACCCGCGGTGATCAGCATCGAATCGCCGGGCAGGAACAGCCCGATGATGAACGCGCATTCCAGGAACACGAACACCAGCACGACCGTGCAGACCACAGCGGGCCCGGCCGAGACCAGCGGATCGAAGCTGCCGACGGCGTAGGTGGATGGTCCCGCTGTCACGTCGATCAGAGCGTCTTGTTCGTCGAGACGGCCAGCTCGGCAGGCTCGGCGGGCACCACGGGCACCACGGGCAGAGCGCGGCGCGCGAGCACCTTCTTACCGACTGTGATGATGGCGGGCAGGATCGAGACGAACACGATCAGCAGGAAGATCGCTTCCACATGGTCGCGAATGAAGGGCACATTGCCGAGGAAGTAACCGATGATCGTCACGCCGCCGCCCCACAGCACGGCACCGACGATGTCGAACGCCACGTACTTGCGGTAGCTCATCTTCGACACACCGGCGAGCACCGGCATGAACGTGCGGACGATCGGCACGAACCTGGCCAGGATGATCGTCTTGGGGCCGTGCTTCTCGAAGAACTCGTGTGTCTCGACGACGTACTGCTTCTTGAAGAAGCGGCTGTCCTCCTTGCGGAAGATCGCCGGCCCGATTTTTCGCCCGATCCAGTACGCGCACTGGTCGCCCGCGAACGCGGTGACGATCACCAGCGGGACGAGCACCCAGATGTTCGGGCTGCCCTGCGCGGCCAGCATGCCACCGGTGAACAGCAGCGAGTCACCGGGCAGCAACGGGAACAGCAGACCGGTCTCGATGAAGACAATCGCCAGGATGGCGGGTAGCACCGCGTTCTTCAGCCACGTGTCCTGGAGCAGATACATCGGGTCCAGCAACTGGGTCAACGCGAGGTTGTGCGTCATCACATCGGAAACCGCCAGCAAAGTCACGGGGCCCACAGTACCGGTCGCGGCTGTGAAGTGAATGGGTGTGGGCGACCTGGCGGAAACCAGCCGGTGAACTCATCGATCACTTCCTAACCTAGGGTGTGGCCTGACAGAATTGGTTTTTTGCTCCCCACAGACGGAGGTCACTGCTGTGCCTATCGCGACTCCGGAGGTCTACGCCGAGATGCTCGGCCGGGCCAAGGCGCACTCGTTCGCATTCCCGGCTATCAACTGCACTTCGTCGGAGACGATCAACGCCGCCATCAAGGGCTTCGCGGAGGCCGGGAGCGACGGCATCATCCAGTTCTCCACCGGCGGCGCCGAGTTCGCCTCGGGCCAGGGTGTGAAGGACATGGTCACCGGCGCGGTGGCGCTGGCCGAGTTCGCGCACGTGGTCGCCGCGAAGTACGACGTGACGATCGCGCTGCACACCGACCACTGCCCCAAGGACAAGCTGGACACCTACGTGCGCCCGCTGCTCGCCATCTCCCAGGAGCGCGTGAACAACGGCCTCAACCCGCTGTTCCAGTCGCACATGTGGGACGGCTCGGCCATCCCGATCGACGAGAACCTCGAGATCGCCAAGGAGCTGCTCAAGCTCTCGAAGGCCGCCAACATCATCCTCGAGGTCGAGATCGGCGTCGTCGGCGGTGAAGAGGACGGCGTAGAGGCCGAGATCAACGACAAGCTCTACACCTCGCCCGAGGACTTCGAGAAGACCATCGACGCGCTCGGCGCCGGTGAGAACGGCAAGTACCTGCTCGCCGCCACCTTCGGCAACGTGCACGGTGTGTACAAGCCGGGCAACGTGGTGCTCAAGCCGGAGGTGCTGGCCGAGGGCCAGCGCGTCGCCGCCGCCAAGCTGGGCCTTGGTGCGGACGCGCAGCCGTTCGACTTCGTGTTCCACGGCGGTTCGGGCTCGCTGAAGTCGGAGATCGAGGACTCCCTGCGCTACGGCGTGGTGAAGATGAACGTCGACACCGACACCCAGTACGCCTTCACCCGTCCCGTCGCCGGGCACATGTTCACCAACTACGACGGTGTGCTCAAGATCGACGGCGAGGTCGGCAACAAGAAGACCTACGACCCGCGCAGCTACCTGAAGAAGGCCGAGTCCTCGATGGCCGCGCGCGTGCTCGAGGCCTGCAACGACCTCAAGTCGGCCGGTCGCTCCGTCAGCGGTTCCTGATCGAAGTATCGAACAACGGGGCCCGAGCTCATGAGTCTTGATGTCCGTGTGCTCGGGCCCGTTCGACTGCTCGTCGGCGGTGAGCCGGTGGCGGTCGGCGGGCCCAAGCCGCGCGCGCTGCTTGCCGCGCTCACCGTCAACCGGCGGCGCGCGGTGTCGTCGGCTGTGCTCGCCGAGATGGTGTGGAACGAGGATCCGCCCGACTCGTACGCGGCGAGCCTGCAGGTGTTCGTCTCCAATATCCGCAAGGCGCTGCGCAACGCCGGGATCGATTCCGCACAGGTGCTGCGCACCGAGGGCGCCGGGTATCGGCTCGAAATCCCCGACACCGCTTGCGATCTCGGCCGTTTCGAGAACGCGCGCGAGGCCGGTTCGCGCTGCCTCGACGCCGGTGATCATCCCGGTGCGGCCAACCTGTTCGGCGCGGCGCTGCGGGAGTGGTCGGGGCGTGCGCTGGCCGATCTGGCCGGCCTGCAGTTCGCCGACGGGTTCGCCACCGCGATGAACGAGGAGCGGCTACTCGCCGCCTCGGCCCGCATCGATGCCGAGATCGCCTGTGGGCGTTCGTCTTCGGTGATCGGTGAGTTGGTCACCATGACCAACGAGAATCCGCTGCGTGAACCGCTGTGGGGTCAGCTCATCACCGCGCTGTACCTGTCCGGTCGTCAGGCCGACGCGCTCGAGGCGTGCCGCCGGGTGCGTACCGTCCTCGCCGAGGAGCTCGGCATCGATCCGGGCGCGGCGCTGATCGAACTCGAGCAGCGTGTTCTTCGCCAGGAACCGCTGAATGTGCAGGCCTTCAAGCGATCCGAGCAGGTCGCCGCCGCGATGACGGAGACCGTCACCGAGGTGCCGCGCTCGATCCGCAACGGCAACCTGCGCTTCGCCGACGGCCGCACCATCCCGATTCCGCACGGGGGCTTGCGAATCGGGCGTATGACCGACAACGAACTGGTGCTCGACGACCCCAAGGCGAGCCGCTACCACGCCCACATCATGCCCAGCCGCGCCGGTCTGCTGATCAAGGATCTGCATTCGGCCAACGGTGTCTATGTGAACGAATTGCCCATCGACAGTGGGGCTTTGCTGGGCGATGGTGACATCATCCGTATCGGTGCGACCGTCCTGACGTTCCTCGCGGTGAGCTGACCAGCGGGTCGGCGGCTGTCGGCGGTGCGACGGTGAGGTGGTACTGGGCCGCCGCGTAGGTCGCGAGAATGACGCCCTCGGTGAGGCGGCGGGATCTTTCGGACTTCGCGAAGAGGCGGCGCAGGACGATCAGGCCGTCGGAGACGGTGAACAGCAGCGCGCCCACGCCGTAGCGGCTACGCGGGTCCTCGTTCGGAATATTCAGCCCGGCAAGGTTTTTCGCGTCGGGAGCCAGGGCAGGATCCGAGGCGAGGGTCGCGGCGGTTCCGAGAGTCGCGCCGTACGCGGTGAGCGGCAGAGCAAGCGCAGGCGCCTTGGCGCGGAGCAGCGCGGCCGCGCCTGCCCAGGCGAGCAGACGCGGCACGGCGATCTCGGGACGGGGGCGGGCCCCACGCTGCCACCACAGCAGCGTGTAGCCCGTCTGCATCACCGCGAACGACGACGCGCCCGCGATGAGCCGGCGGTCGTCGTCCGGGTCGATGAGCAGGACGTCGCCCACGGTGGCGGCGGCCAACGAGCCGAGCAGGATCCGGCGCTCGGCCGGGTCAACGGCGCCGCCGGTCACCGCGTCGGCCGCGAGCAACGGCATCAGCAGCGGTTTGGCCACCCATTGCAGGCGTTCGCGGCCGGTGACGGCACCGAAAACGGTGACCGCCGCCGCCGCGAGATAGCCCGCGCGCAACGGACGCATCGTCAGAAGCTCGGTTCCTTCGGGGCGGGCGGCAGGGTGACGACCTGGCCCGCGTAGCTCAGGCCCGCGCCGAAGCCGAGCAGCAGCGCCAGCTGACCGCCCTTGGCCTTACCGGTCACCAGCATCTCCTCCATGGCCAGCGGGATCGAGGCGGCCGAGGTGTTTCCGGTGTTCTCGATGTCGTTGGCCATCGGGATGTTCTCGGCGAGGCCGAGGTTCTTCTTCATCAGCTCGTTGATGCGGGCATTGGCCTGGTGCGGGATGAACACCTCGATGTCCTCCTTGGCCACACCGGAGGCGTCGAGCGCCGCCGACAGGGCGCGCGGCAGGGTGACCGCGGCCCACCGGAAGACCTTCGGGCCCTCCATGTGCAGCGACATGCGGCCGATCGGCTCCACCTCGGGATCGGTGCCCTGCATGGCCTGGGCCTTGTTCATGTAGGCGAGGAAGTCGACGTCCTGGGCGATGGCCTCGGCGTTCTCGCCGTCGCTGCCCCACACCGTCGGTGAGATGCCGTTCTCCTCGGCCGGGCCGACGACGACGGCGCCCGCGCCGTCACCGAAGATCATCGCGGTGCCGCGGTCGGTCGGGTCGAGGCCGACCGTCATGGTCTCTGCGCCGATCACCAGCACGTATTCGGCCGAACCGGCACGGATCAGGTCGGCGGCCACGCCGAGGCCGTAGCCGAAACCGCCGCAGCCGGAGGTGAGGTCGAACGCGGCGACACCGTTGAGGCCGAGGTCGTAGGCCACCGACGGCGCACCGTGCGGGGTGAGCTTGAGCCAGCTCGAGGTGCACAGCAGGACCGCGCCGATCTTGGCGCGGTCGACCGGGCTGTTCTTCAGCGCGCGCTCGCCCGCGGCCGCCGCGATCGAGCGGATGGTCTCGTCGCCGCTGATCCAGCGCCGGTTGTGGATGCCGGTGCGTTCGTAGATCCAGTCTGGCGTCGAGTCGAGAACCTCACACACCTCGGCATTGCTGACGATGCGCTGCGGGCGGTACGCACCGATCCCGAGCATCGCGACATTGTCGCGACCTTTGTTGATTGCAATGCTCACCACGGGTGACTCACACGTCCTTCTCACTGCCGGACGGCTTCGTCGCCGTCCGAGTTTTCTGACGTTCAGGCTAACTCAGAGCCAAGTCGTCGAGACCGAGGATGGACCGGTATTCCAGCCCCTCGGCGGCGATCACCTGGTCAGCACCGGTTTCGCGGTCCACGACCGTGGCCACACCCACCACGATGGCGCCCGCGTCACGCAGCGCGCGCACAGCGGTGAGCGGCGAATTGCCCGTGGTTGTGGTGTCCTCGACCACCAGCACCCGCTTGCCGACGACATTGGGGCCCTCGATCTGGCGCTGCATGCCGTGGGCCTTGGCGGCCTTGCGGACGACGAAGGCATCGATCGGGCGACCGGGCGCGTGCATGACGGCCATCGCGACGGGGTCGGCGCCCATGGTGAGCCCGCCGACGGCGTCGAAGTCCCAGTCGGCGACCAGCTCACGCAGCAGCGACCCGATCAGCGGGGCGGCCTGGTGGTGCAGCGTCGCGCGGCGCAGGTCGACGTAGTAGTCGGCCTCCTTGCCCGAGGACAGTGTCACCTTGCCGTGCACGACCGCGAGCTCGCGCACGAGCGCGGCCAACTGGTCGCGATCGGCTTCGGTGAGCGCCTGACGTGCCTGGTCGATCATGCGGTTTCCTTTCGGTCATCTGCGTGGGCCCTGCGCGATTACGCTACGCTGCCGCCGCCGGGGCCCACGCCATGCCCTAGGTCCTGCCGCGTGCGTTGAACAGGCCGCGATTGAGCCGCGTGATGAGGGTGCGCGGAACCATCCCCGCCACCGTGGTGATGACCTTGTACTGCAGGCCGGGAACGCTGATGACCCGGCCCGCTTCCAGGTCGTGCAGGCAGCCGTCGACCACCTGGTCCACCTCGAGCCACAGCGCCTTGGGCAGCGAACTCATCTCGATGCCGGCTCGCTCGTGGAACTCGGTGTGCACGAAGCCGGGGCACAGGGCCTGGATACGCACACCGGTGCCCGACAGCCCACCCGCGAGACCTTCGGTGAAGGCGACGACATAGGCCTTCGACGCCGAATAGGTGGACCCGCGGCCGGGAACGAGTCCCGCCACGCTGGCCACATTGACGATCGAACCGGACGCGGCCGCGATCATCGCGGGCAGCGCGGCCCTGGTGAGCTGCACGACCGAGGTGACGTTCACATCGAGCTGGGCCTGCAGCTCGGCGGGCTCGAGGGTCCAGAACTCCCCCGAATGCGCGAAACCGGCGTTGTTGACCAGGAATTGGAGGCCGGCCTCGGCACGTTCGGCGACGCGGGCGCGGTCGTCGTCATCGGCCAGGTCGGCGACGAGGACTTCGGCGGAGGTGGCGTACCGGCGGCCGAGTTCGTCGGCCAGGCCACGCAACCGCACCTCGTTCCTGGCGACGAGCACCAGGTCGTAGCCGAGCGCGGCGAGGCGGTGGGCGAAGCCGAGGCCGATGCCGGAGGTGGGGCCGGTGATCAGGGCGACGGGTCGGGACGCACCGGGCAGGCGCGCGGGGATATCGGTCATAGCTGGTCGATTCGGGTCGACGGGTGATGCCGTGTCACGGCATCGGGATCACTTGGGGACGGGGCCCTGGTAGGGGCGGAAGCCGGGGTGGAAGGGCCCGCCGGGCTGGTCTGAATCGTCGTCGGCCCGCTCTTCCTCTACGCGCGGACGCGGTTCCTCCGTGCGCGGACGCGGCGGCTCCACGCGTGGGCGCGGTTCCGGGACGACGGCGAGCGACGGGCGCTTCGGCGGTTCGCCGAGCGGACGGCGGCCGGGTGCCGGCTGGTCCTCGAAATCCGGGTCGTCGAGGTCGGGATCGAAATCCGGGTCGGCCGCGAAGGCGGGTTTGCGCGGCGGCAGGCGGTCGTAGGCGTCGTCGGGTGCCTGGGCGGGGCGCGCGGGGAACAGCGGTTCGGCGGCGCGGCCGTAGTGGTCGTCGACATCGGCTTCGTCGTCGGGACCGGGGAAGCGGGCGCGGCCGTCGATATCGGGCACGCGGGCGGCCGGAGCGTAGTCGTCGTCGTACTCGTCGCGGAAACCGTCGGGCGAGGGTTCGCCGATTCCCGAACGGGGACGGGTGTATTCGTTCGGCTCGGCCACCGGCGGCAGCACATGCAGCAGACCCGACAGGCGGAGCACGGCGTCGATCGCGGTCTCCCAGTCCTTGGACCCGCTGCCGACCGGGAGCATGCCGAGGGTCCAGTTGCCCTCGCTCCACAGCATCTGCACGGTGTCGGACAGGGATTCGATGAAGCCGACCATCCGCTGGTCGACGGCGTGCCGGGCGATCTCGGGGTCGGTGGCGAACACGACCCGGTCGCCGATGGCGCCGAGCAGTTCCAGGTCGTGGTCCTTGGGCGGCGACGCGGTCTTGAGCCGCATGTCGACATCGATCTCGGACCCGATCTGGCGGCGCACGGCCACCAGGGTGGCGGCGTCTTCCAGGTCGAAGAGCACGAACTTCTCGCCCTTACGGATACCGGAGACCACGTCGACCGCGGACAGGTACCCGAGCTTGGTCAGCGCGCCGCGCCGCCACGTCGAGGCGAGGGCGGGCTCCACCGACACATAGGTATAGCCCTGGGACTTCGCCCACACCTGGCGGGCGTGTCCGGTGCGCTGTCGCTGGACCCGATCGAAATACAGCAGTACGACCGCACCAACGAGTGCGATCGCCGCCAAGCCGAACCACATAGCCGTCATCGTCGCCTAGCCTATCCAGCCGTCGCCGTGATTGCCCGGTAGCACCGGGGATTCGACGCGCGGGTCGCTCATCGGGGGCCGCTCGGGAGCGCCGTGCTGATGATGATCTTGGCGCGGATCGACCCGTCTGGGTTCTTGTCGCCCTGCACCATAACCATGTCACCCACCGGAAGTTCGCTCGCCTTGGTGGTGCTCAGCGAGATCACCTGCGTGGCCTCGTCGATCAGCACCCGCACACTCGACCCGCCGAGGGTGCTCATGGTGATCTCGGAACCGGTGTTGGCGGTGATGCTGCCCATGGTGGCGCCGAGGTCTTCGGTGCCACCGAGGCCGGGTAAGCCGGGCAGGCCGCTCGCGCTCGGCGGCGCGGTCGGGGTGGTTTGCCTGGTCGGTGGTTGCAGAGTCTGGGTGGTGGGTGGTGCGGCGGCGGTGTCGTTGTCGGAACCGTCGCCACCGGTGAGCATCAGACCGGCCAGGATGCCGCCGAAGGCGATGAGCGCCACGACGGCCAGGCCGAGCGCGATCCACAGGCCGGTGTGCTTCTTCGGCGGTTCCTGGTCGCCGTCCTGTGGGCGCGGTGGATATTCGGGCTGCTGTTGCGGCCCGTAGCCCGGCGGCGGGGCGGGCGGATATCCCTGCCCGTAGGCCGGTTGGGGCGCGGGTTGCTCTGCGGGATAACCACTTTCATACGGTCCCCATTGAGCGTCGTGCGGCGGTAGTGCCTGGGTGGGGTTCGACGGTTGTCCCCACTCGTCGAACCCACCGCCGTACGGCCGTGTGGTTTCGTTCCCTGGCGAACCCAGCCGTTCCGTCGGCGAATCCTCCGGGCGTTGTCCCCACGGATCGTTCGGATTCGTCATGTCCCCAGCGTAGGTCAGCCCGGCGCGTAGAGAGGGTCCTACGCACCGGGCTGTGGATAAATCATGAACTGTGGACAACTTCGCGTCCGACGACCAGCTTGTCGGCGGCGTCGTCCACACTCACCGACACCGTGTCGCCATCGGTGACCGTGCCGGAGAGCAGTTCCTTGGCCAGGCTGTCGCCGATGGCCTGCTGGATCAGCCTGCGCAGCGGGCGCGCGCCGTAGGCGGGGTCGTAACCGCGCACCGCGAGCCACTGCTTGGCCTCCTCGGTGACATCGAGGGTGAGCCTGCGCTGCGACAACCGCTTCTGCAGCTGACGCAGGTTGATGTCGACGATCGACTCCAGCTGTTTCGCGTCGAGCGCGTGGAACATCACCACGTCGTCGAGCCGGTTGAGGAACTCCGGCTTGAACGCGCGACGCACCGCGTCCATCACCTGGTCCTTGGTGCCACCGGCACCCAGGTTGGAGGTGAGGATGAGGATGGTGTTGCGGAAATCGACCGTGCGGCCCTGGCTGTCGGTGAGCCTGCCCTCGTCGAGTACCTGCAGCAGGATGTCGAACACGTCCGGGTGTGCCTTCTCGATCTCGTCGAACAGCACCACCGAATACGGCCGCCTGCGCACCGCTTCGGTGAGCTGACCGCCCTGGTCGTACCCGACGTAACCGGGCGGCGCACCGACCAGGCGAGCCACCGAGTGCTTCTCGCTGTACTCGCTCATATCGATGCGGACCATGGCGCGTTCGTCGGCGAACAGGAACTCCGCCAGCGACTTGGCCAGCTCGGTCTTACCGACACCGGTCGGCCCGACGAACATGAACGAGCCCGTCGGCCGGTTCGGGTCGGCCACCCCCGCACGCGAGCGGCGCACCGCGTCGGACACCGCCTGCACAGCCTCCTGCTGACCGACGACGCGCCCGGCGAGCTCGGTCTCCATGCGCAGCAGCTTGGCGGTCTCGCCCTCGAGCATCCGCCCCACCGGCACACCGGTCCACGACGACACCACATCGGCGATGTCGTCCGGGGTGACCTCCTCGTTGAGCATCACCTCACCGCTAGCGGCGGCACCGCTGGCCTCCTCGGCCGCGGCCAGCTGCTTCTCCAGCGCCGGGATGCGGCCGTAGCGCAGCTCGGCGGCCTTGCCGAGATCACCGTCGCGTTCGGCGCGTTCGGATTCGCCGCGCAAGCGCTCGAGCTCCTCCTTGAGCCCGCGCACCGAGTCGATGGCGTTCTTCTCGTTCTGCCAGCGGGTGGTGAGCTGGTTGAGCTTCTCGCGGTCGTCGGCCAGTTCCTGGCGCAGTTTCTCCAGGCGCTGCTTGGACGCCTCGTCGGTTTCCTTCTCGAGCGCGACCTCCTCGATCTCGAGGCGCCGCACCGCGCGCTCCACCTCGTCGATTTCGACCGGGCGCGAGTCGATTTCCATGCGCAGCCGCGACGCCGACTCGTCGATCAGGTCGATCGCCTTGTCCGGCAGGAAGCGGGAGGTGATGTAGCGGTCCGACAGCGTCGCGGCCGCCACCAGCGCGGAGTCGGTGATCCGCACGCCGTGGTGCACCTCGTAGCGTTCCTTGATGCCGCGCAGGATGCCGATGGTGTCGGCCACCGTCGGCTCGCCGACCAGCACCTGCTGGAAGCGGCGTTCCAGTGCGGCGTCCTTCTCGATGTACTTGCGGTACTCGTCGAGCGTCGTGGCGCCGACCAGGCGCAGTTCACCGCGCGCGAGCAGCGGTTTGATCATGTTGCCCGCGTCCATCGACGAGTCGCCGGTGCTGCCCGCGCCGACGATGGTGTGCAGTTCGTCGATGAAGGTGATGATCTCGCCCGCGCTGTTCTTGATGTCGTCGAGCATGGCCTTGAGCCGCTCCTCGAACTCGCCGCGATACTTCGCGCCCGCGACCATCGCGCCGAGGTCGAGCGAGATGACCTTCTTGCCGCGCAACGACTCCGGCACGTCACCGTCGACGATGCGCTTGGCGAGGCCCTCGACGATGGCGGTCTTGCCGACGCCCGGTTCACCGATGAGCACCGGGTTGTTCTTCGTGCGCCGCGAAAGTACTTGCACCACACGGCGGATCTCGGTGTCGCGGCCGATCACCGGGTCGAGCTTGCCGGTGCGGGCGGCCTCGGTGAGGTCGGTCGAGTACTTCTCGAGTGCCTGGTAGGAGGCTTCGGGGTCGGGATTGGTGACCCGCGCGCTGCCGCGCACCGTGGTGAAGGCGTCACGCAACGCCTCGGGAGTCGCGCCATGCCTGCGCAGCAGCTCGGCCACCTCGCCGCTGCCGTCGGCCAGGCCGACCAGCAGGTTCTCGGTCGAGACGTATTCGTCGCCGAGTTCGGTGGCCAGTCGTTGCGCGGCGGTGATCGCGGCCAGCGCCTCGCGGCCGAGCTGAGGGGTGGTCGTGGCGCCGGTGGCGCGCGGCAGCCGGTCGACGAGGTCGCCCGCTTCCCGTTCGACGGTCGCGGGGTCGACACCGATGGCCTTGAGCAGCGGGGCGGCGATGCCATCGGTCTGATCCAGCAACGCCACCAGCAAGTGCGCCGGACGGATCTCCGGGTTGCCCGCCGCCGACGCGGCCTGCAAGGCGGCCGTCAGGGCCGCCTGGGTCTTGGTGGTGGGATTGAACGAGTCCACTGGTCTCCTCGGGGTAATTCCGGTATCGACTTGTTCAACGTCGGCAAAGTTGAGTCTGTTCCGCTCAACTTAATCTTTTTCTCGCCGGTTCGCCACGCCGCCTCACGCTACGCCGCATGTCGGAGCCCCCTCAGCCTAGGATTGCGGTGCCTGGATCACCCCCGATACGAGGAGTTGTCGACCATGCGCGCCATCGTGGTTCACAAGTTCGGTGCCACGCCCGAACTCGCCGATATGCCGGTGCCCGAACCCGGTCCGGGTGAAGTGCAGGTCGCCTTGGACGCCGCGGGGGTGAATCCGTTCGACCTGAAGATGGCCGACGGGCTGCTCGAAGGAAAAATGCCGACCGACTTCCCGATGATCCTCGGCGTGGACGGCGCGGGCACCGTGTCGGCGGTCGGGTCGGGCGTCACCTCGTTCGCCGTTGGCGACAAGGTGGTCGGCAAATTCCTGACCGCCCCCGCCGGCCACGGCAGCTGGGCCCAGTACGCGACGGTCCCCGAAGACGCCACGCTGGTGAAGATCCCCGACGGCATCACCACGGTCGCCGCCGCCGCCCTGCCCATCGCCGGGCTCACCGCCCAGGACCTGGTCGACGCCGCCCACATCCAGCCCGGCCAGACCGTGCTGATCGTCGGCGCCACCGGCGGTGTCGGTTCCTTCCTTGTACAGCTGGCCAATATCGCGGGCGCCCACGTGATCGCGACCGCCCGCGCCGACGCCACCGACCAGGTCGCCCGCCTCGGCGCCGCCGAAACCGTCGACTACACCCAGGCACGCCCCGACCCGCACGACCCGTCCACCCAGGTCGACTCGAACATCGTCGACGCCGTGCGCGCCACCCACCCCGACGGCATCGACGTCCTGTTCGACCTGGTCAGCACCGCCCCGGCCTTCGCCGACCACGCCACCCTCGTCCGCCGCGGCGGCCACGCGTACTCCACCGTCTGGGCCGCCGACGAACAGGCACTCACCGAGCGCGGCATCACCGGCGGCAACTTCGAATCCAAAGGACGCGGTCCGGAACTGAGCCGCTTGCTCGGGCGCGTGGCGGCAGGGGATGTGGTGGTCCCGGTCCAGATGACGGTGCCGCTGGAAACCGCTCCCGCTGTACTCGGCGCGGGTAGTGCACGTGGAAAGACCGTCCTGGCCATCTGATCCAGAGCTCGAGTACGTTGGGCTGCTATGAGTGAGTTTCGGTCGGCGCCGCCCTTCGACGGGAGAGATGCCGAGGGCAGGCCGGTGGTCAACCGGCCGCCTGTCGATCCACGGATCGTGGCACAGGTACTGACTTATCTCGAGTCCGCGCCGGTGATCCTGAGCGCCCGCAGTTACGCCACCGACGATTTCGACCCCGCGCAGCGTGATGTGCCGCTGAATTTCCAGACCGACGGCGTTTTCGTCTGGGCCGGTGCGGTGCCCCATTATCTGCGCAAATACGGGGTGCCCCCGGAACCTTCGCTGGTGCAGCACATTGTCACCAAAGGGTTCGTAGTCGGTGCTGTCGACGACGAAACGCGTCAGGCTGCCGTTCGCTCGGTTACAGGCTGAATCTCGCAGCCTGCCGGCCTGATAGCCCATAGCTCTCGAATGAGACATACCGCACAATAGGGATCCTCTTCGCGTTCCCGCGCGTCCAAAACCTCGACAGCACTGTTGGGCGAGGTTGGGATTTGGAATGAGTTCGATCGAGGCCGATCCCGATGCGCTACGCGGCACGCAGACCTCGTTCGACTCGGTGGCATCGACGATCTCGACCGCCCTCACCACGCTGACCGCCGCCCTGGCCGCCGAGGGTGAGTGCTGGGGTGGGGACGAGATCGGGCAGGCGTTCGCGCAGAACTACACACCCGGCGTGGAGCAGGGCAAAACTTCCGTCGACAATCTCGCGAAGTCCATGACCCAGCTCGGCACCAACATGGTGTCGATCGCCGACGCCCTCGTCGCCCAGGACACCGCGAACGCGGCCCAACTGAATCAGGTGGCGGGGAGCTAGTTCGTGGGTATCGAAATCCCCGATTCGCTCCAATGGGTCGCGAAATACATTCTCGGCGCGGGCGATTGGCCCGACGGTGACGAAACGGCTATGCGTCGCCTCGCCGATGCCTGGACCACGACCGCCGACACCCTCAACACCGTCGACGAGGATGCGGCCAAGGCACTGAATGCGGCCCTGTCCGCGCTGTCGGCGGGCGAGACCCACGACGCGATCGCCGCCTACCGCGACAAACTCCTCGCCGGCGACCAGGCCGCGTTCACCGCGATCGCCAAGTGGTGCCAGAAGCAGGCCGAACTGCTCGACGACGGCGCCAACGACATCGAACACACCAAGCTGGTGATCATCGGCACGATGATCGTCGCTGCCGTGGAAATCGGTCTGGCCCTTGCCACTTCGTGGACCGGTGTCGGCGCGGTCGCCGGTGTGGCCGCGCGCGTCGCCGCGCAGGTCGCGGTGAAGATGGCGATGAAATCGCTGCTGACCCGGATGATCGCGCGTGGTATTGCCAAAGCGGCGTCGCGGGCGGCACTGCGTGGGGCGGCGTTCGAGGCGCTCGAAGAGGGCGGCATCGATGCTCTTGCCCGTTCGATCCAGGTGGCCAAGGGCGACCGGTCGATGGACAAGTTCGGTTGGGCCGACCTGGGTTTGGCGACTTTCGGTGGTGCGGTCGGTGGGGCCGTCGGTGGTGGGCTCGGGAACAAGCTCGACGGTGTCGGGGAGGGGTTGTCCAACGGGGTGAGCAAGCTGGCGGCCAAGTCGGTCGCCGGTGCCGGTACCGAGCTGGCCGCCGATGTTTCTGCCCAGGTCGCTGCCGCCGGGGCGGCGTCGACGCTGATGGGGCAGGAGTTCCAGCTCGATATCGGGGTGGATACGTTCACCAGTGCTGGGGCTGGCGGGTTGCAGAGTGGGTTGCAATCCGGGGCGTTGGGGGGTGGGGATTCCTCGGCCGCGCCGGACGTTCCCGAGTTGGGGAATGTGGGGGCGCCCGCGACTTCGCCTGCGAATACCGGTGATTCGCCTTCTGATAGTCCTGGTGGCGTGCCTTCATCGGTCGGGGATGAAGGCGCTACCAGTCCGGCATCGGTTGGGGATTCGCCGGGGGCGGGTGGGGATTCACCCGGTTCGGCGGGTGATTCGCCCGGCGGGTCGCCCGGTTCGGGAGGTGATTCGCCTGGCTCCGCAGGTGATTCGCCTGGTGCGGGTGGCGATTCACCCAGCTCTACCGGTGATTCGCCCGGGGTGGGTGGCGATTCGCCCGGGGTGGGTGGCGATTCACCCAGTTCGCCGGGTGGGAATCCTGGCGATTCCGCGGGTTCACCGTCGACGGAAGCCCCAGCTGCTCAAGGGAATCCGCCCGGCGATGCGGGGGCGCCGTCTACTGAAGTGGCGCAATCGAACCCGTCCGACGCGGGATCACCCTCGCCGGGTGAGGGTTCTCCGGGTAACCAAGACAATCCCGCCGCTGCACCGCAGAGCGGAAACCCCAGTCAGCCACAGGAACCCGCACCTGTTGCTGGGCCGTCCACGGTCATGGATTCGCCTACCTCGGATCCCTCCGCGGACTCCCCCGCTTCGAATCCATCGACGGCCGACCCCGGCAACTCCAGCCCCGCCACGCCATCGGATTCGTCCCCGTCGAACCCTTCGTCGGCGAATCCGGCGAACCCCGGTCCGTCCACCGCTGCCGACGCACCGCCCTCGAACCCCGCACCGAGCCCGAACCCCACCGATTCGAACCCGTCCGCACCTGCACAATCGCCCGGCTCGAACCTGTCGACCGGGATCAACCCCGGCAACACGAACACGCTGGACACCTCCTCCCCTGCGCAGCCGTCCAACGCCGCGCCCTCATCGCTGAGCTTGCCGCCGATCGAAACCCCGGCCGTCCAGCCCCCCGATTCGCCTACAGCACAACCAAATTCGTCTCCCATCACCGGCGACACGAACAACCCGGCCGCCACCCCATCCACCCCGCAAGCCGGCGTCTCGAACCCGACCAGCACGAGTGCGCTCCCCACATCCGCGCCCGCGCAGTCCCCCGAGACCAGCCGACCATCTCAAACAACCGACCCCAGCACCACCAGCGCCGCGACGATGGCACCCGCAGCTCCGTCGACGACGACGCCCGCCGCACAGTCACCTCAGGGCGGCCCCACCACGCCGAGCGTCCCCACCAACTCCGGCCCTCCGAGCGGCACCCCGATCAACTCGGCGCCTCCAACCAGCGCACCCAACAACCCCACGCCAAGAGCCAGCACCCCAACCAACGGGACGCCACCAACCAGCAACAACCCGACGCCACCGACCGGGGCGCCCCGCAGCTCGGTGCCCCAGTCCAGTGCGCCCATCGACCCGACTACACCCGCCGACCCGACGCCGAGGTCGGCCTCCCCGAACACCCTTCACCAATCTCCCGCATCCAGTTCTCCCCAGGCACCCCCACCAAATCGGTCAACAGAGCCAGTCACGCCTGCACCGACCTCGAGCACGCCGACCAACTCTGTTCCGCCTCGAACGGACACACCGAGTAGTCCCCAGACGTCCCCAAACACGCGGCCGACGACGCCTCTCTCCACCGACCCGACCACAGGCATCCCCTCATCGGCGCCGACCACCCCTCGCGATCCCACAACCAGCCCTCCCCAACGTGGCTCATATCCCACCCCCGTGCCGACGACACCCCTGCGCGCCAACGGCAATCACGCCGCACCGACCCTTGCGCCGAGCACCGACCCCGCGCAGCCCTCCACTCCGACCACCCCGACTGATCCGGCAACCGATGGCACGCCTGTCGATTCGACCCCGACGACCACAGACCAGTCCGCACCCACCGATACAACTTCGACCACCACCCACCCGTCGGACCCACCACTCACCCAGCAAGCCCTCGCCAACGCCGACCAAGCACGCCAAGCCCGCGAATCCCTGCGCCCCCTCACCCCCGCCAACGACCAAGCGCTCCAGGTCAACCCATCCCCGGGCCGCCCATACCTCAGCGCCAGCTACCCCACCGCACTCGGCGCACCCGTCCGCGTAATCCGCCTCACCACCGCCGTAACCGGCTCCCCCACAACACCCCCCACCACCATCGACGCCGTCACCGCCCGCACCCAACTCGCCACCGACCTCACCTTCAACCAGGGCAGCCAATTCCCCCTCGGCGACTGGCTCATGGTCGACACCGTCCCCACCACAAACCCCACCACCGCCGACCTCACCATCAACGCCGACACCAACCCCACCCTCACCGACCTGGCCAACACCGTCCGAACCCACCTCGGCCTCCCCCCACGCCCCAACCCCACCCTCACCCCCGACGACATCGACCGCCTCGGCGCCGACATCTCCCGAGCAGACCTGGCCCGAGCCACCACCCCCTCCTGGGCAGACCAACACCGAACCCCCACAACCCAACCCGACAACACCGTAACCCCCACCACCGACACAAACCCGCCCATCGACCTCGACACCATCCACAACACCCACGCCGAACAAACCCCCGCAGGCATCTCCCACCACCGCGGCGACCCCACCATGGGCGACCTCCCCCACCGAGTCCCCGCCGACCCCACCCGCTTCACCGCCGACACCCACATCACCCCCGACGGCCACGCCGTCATCGGCAACCAAACCCTCACCCCCGAGCAGTACGGCGACCTCCTCCGCCGCACCCACTGGGACGGCACCACCCCCATCCGCCTCATCGGCTGCGACGCCGCAACCAACGGCTTCGCCGACCGCCTCGCCCAACACCTCGGCGTAGAAGTCCTAGCCCCCACTCAAGCCGCCTGGACCGACACCAACGGAAACGTCTTCACCACCAGCGCCATCACCAACCC
Source organism: Nocardia sp. JW2 (assembly GCF_051843015.1). Lineage (NCBI taxonomy): Bacteria > Bacillati > Actinomycetota > Actinomycetes > Mycobacteriales > Nocardiaceae > Nocardia > Nocardia sp. JW2. Next base: position 92,652 of record NZ_JBPXLK010000016.1, on the reverse strand, counting down.
CGACGGCACCCGCTCCCCCCGCATCCCGCCGGATGGTCAATGGCATTCCCACCTCCCGTCCGGGTCCACTGCAACCCACGGGACCAATCCGAACGCGCCTGGATCAGCACCGAATGCGATTGATGCTGACAGTGCGGTCGACCGCTCACGACAAGCCCCGAGCACCACGCCCCCGCCAGGCCACGAAACACCCTTCGCCGACCGCCGAGACGATGTACGAGATCGAATCACCCCACCTCGCCGTGTAACCAACAGCCCACTGCTCGACCCGAACAACCCCGACCACGTCAATGCCCGCGGAACTCTCCGGCCAGGCGACTATCCCCTGCCAACACCACCCGGAAACCCGACGGACGTACTTAATGGGCAAACTCCTAACGGCGCCCCGTTCACGGACACCATCTACGGAGAGCCACCCGCACACACCACGGTCCGCGACTACCACCCACGCATTGCCGAGTACCCACGCCGAACCGGCGGCACATTCACCGCCTTACGCCATGAACAACAAGTCATCTTCCCACCCGATGCCGACGGCAACGTCCAGTCGTTCTCACGATCCCAAGTAGGCGACAACGTAGTGCTCACCGAGTCACTCAACGGGCGACACGTGGCGACCACTGGCGTCATCCGTCACGACTTCTCCACGGGAGACGCGGTCAACCGCGACCGTGATAGCGCCGAGGCAACCGCAGCAACAAGCGTCGGCCATGAAGGCGTGGCGCCTCCAGGCACTAACATCACACATGATGGCGGCCATGCGTCCAGCTACCGAACTACCTTGGACAGGGGACTCGTGAACCTTTTCGCCCAAGAAAGTGAATTCAACCAACGACAATTCCGGGTACTGGAGAACGCTATTGCAGACTGGCCCCGATCGCGCGCGGGTCGGGAAACGCATATCGATTTTAGAACAGACCCTCCCGGCTCGAAAACTCCAGAGACGGTAATCGGTACAGTAACCATGGTCGATGCGCGAGGCGAAATTTTCCGCGAGCTAATCATAAACTTCAGCAACCGAGGCGGAAATACTTTTACACGCAAAGAGCACGGGATTCAACTGAAAGATTTTAGAAGATATGACGAGCATCGGACGTAGGAGGGTTCCATGACTGACATCGACGAGGCCGAAATGATTACCGAACTTGTGAAAGCAACAGGGGAATCGGCGGCGCTCGCATATCCAGACTGGACTTTTGCAGTCTCAACCAATGTCCAGACGGCCCGAGGAGTCAGCACCGCACTTGTGGTCGCATACCGTGGAGAGGAAGGAAAAGTTGTGAGCTTTTTCCGCCATGGCGATCTAAGTCACCGCGTCGCGAAGTATTCGGACAGGCTATTTGTGGCACAGGGGTCGGAGTGGGCTGGAATGAAATGTAACGTTGCTCGATCAGGGAATTTCCGTATCGAGTACTCATACAACGGCGACGAAGCAATCAGGTGGGCCAACCAGGTCTTCTCGGGACTTACCCCTGAAGAACTCGTGGAAATCCTTAGGCCGCCGCGTGATCTGTGACCCAGGGTGACATCACCAGAAGAATCTCACACGATTCATTCAGCAACCTTGATACCAACGGCCTTCGCGGAAGGCATTAATTCGGCAGCAGATGAGGAACGAGGTAAAGTCGCTACGGAACTGGTTCGAGTTATGGGGCAGGCGGGCGCGCTCCAGTATCCGGATTGGACGCATGTGGTTTCGACAGGAGTTCGGCCCTCGCGCGGCGTTAGCACCTGGGAAGTAATTGCCTATCGAGGCAGCGAGGGCGCGGTCGTGAGCCTCTTCGACCACCGCGAAATAGATCGTAGCCTGGAAAGCTCCTTGATGAAATTGTTTGCAGCCCAAGGAGAGACGTGCATGGGCCTAAAATGCTCAGTCGCCCGGTCGGGGCAATTTCGCATCGAATATTCCTACGACATCGACGAAGCGATCAAGTGGGCAAATCAGGTCTTCAGTGGCCTCCCACCAGAGGAACTGGTGGAAATTTTGCGCCCAACGGGCGATCTGTAACCAGAGGTCACTGCCAAGGGACAGGCACCAGAGACAGAGGCGGCAGATAGTGAGTGAAGTGTCGGTCTTGGCACGACGCATCTGGGATGTGTTGGTGGAGCGGGGTTTCGATCCTGTGCTACGACGTGGGGGTGGGGATGCGGCGTCCTACAAGGAGGAAACCGGGGTGGCTCCGCCTGCGGAAGCGGTCGAGTTGTGGTCGGTACTTGGGGGGCGGGACATTCTGGGGATGGACCTGGAGGGTGCGCAGTCGGCTGGGCGGTGGTGTGCTGCTCGGGCGGATGAGGCAGAGTCCAGCGGGCCGGGGGTGCCGTACGAGGAGTTGGACGGGTCGTCCGACGGGGCTGTTCGCATGGTGTGGTGGGACCGTGGATGGTGCCCGCTTCACGCCTCGGCCGATTGGGCGGTCGCGGTCGACACGCATCCTGGCGCGAAAGGGCAGGTAGGGCAGGTTATTTTCTGCGATCTGGATGTGGACTGCGATCGCGAAGCCGTGTGGGGGTCGGTTGCCGAGTTCCTTCGTGATGTGCTCGCGGTCGTCTCCTCGGATGCGCTGATCGTGGAGAACGGGTTCGGACTGTTGGATCACGTCGACAACTGGACCTGCACTGTTCTGATGGCAGTGCGGGAGCTCGGTCTGGCACGGCGAGATGGTCGCCCGATCCCTCTCCCCGGGATCGACCATCCAAAACCGTAGGTGACACAGAGAACCGCCCGTTCGCGACGCGTTGACGTAATGATCACGTCAATGCCTCATAGAAGGAGGCTCTATCCAACGCCGCAGCTCAGCAGCCAAGACAAGAAGGTCTTGGCCGCGGTCGACGACATGCGGGACCAGTTGCGCCACCGGGTGCAGGGCATCCCGGCGAAGTGGACCGGTGGGCTTCGAAAATTCCTCACAGCTGACGCGGTGGCGGCATCGAACTCGATCGAGGGTTTCCAAGGTCTCCACTGTTGAATTTCCGGTTCAGCAAGGGCCAGCTGAACGCGCTGCACTGGAACCTGCAGGGGCACCGGCACACCTCCCGCAAGCCTGCCGGTCAATGGCAGTCCGGCCCGGTCTATGTCATCGATGCGCGAGACCCCAGCATCGCGGCGTATACCGCCCCCGACGCCGACCGCGTTCCCGCGCTCGCCGATGAGCTCGTTTCCTGGCTGAACACCTCCGACGACACACACGCGCTCATCCGAGCAGCGATGGCGCACCTGCACCTGGTGTCGATCCACCCGTGGTGCGACGGCAATGGTCGCATGTCGAGATCGCTGCAGACCTTGCTGATCGCGCGGGAAGGCGTACTGGCACCGGAGTTTTCGTCGATCGAGGCCTGGTTGGGACGTCCCGGGAACACATGGGAGTGGTACTCGGTCGCCGCGGCGCGCACTACCAGCCGGATCAGGATGTCTCCGAATGGATCAGTTTCAACCTGCTCGCCTATCATCAGCAGGCGCAAACCGTGCACGCGAGGTTCGAGCGCTCGGCACGAGTGTGGGAACAATCCTCGAAATTCGCTACCGGATCCGGCCTCGACGACCGGATCGCCTCCGCCCTCCATGACGTGGCGATGGCCGGGCGGGTTCGCCGGTCACGCTACGGAGCAAGCGAAGGGTTGAGCGTCCAGCAGGCGCAGCGGGATCTCAAAACCTTGACCCAACGCGAGATCTTGGAGCCTGTCGGCCGAACCAGGGCTCGCTATTATGTTGCGGGGGAGAGGTTTCCGGAGAACATACTCTCAACGGCCCGAACGCCGATGGGGCTGGTGGATCCTTATCGTTTGTAGCGCGCATCGTTCAGACGTCGAAACAGGCCTCTGTTCAGGCGACTGAGGGGCGGGGGTTGGTCCAGAGGGCGTCGCCTGTGGCGGTGAAGCGTTGGGCGAGTTCGGTGCGGACGTTGGTTAGGCCGGTGGTGCCGGAGACGCAGAGTTCTGTTTCCGCGGGGGTCAGGAGTTTGATGTGGACGAGGCGGATTTCCGAGAGGGGGCCGGTGACGGTGCGGGGGACGTCGGGGATGTCCATGCCGAGCAGGACCGTTGCTTGGCCGGATTCGTCGAGGTAGGTGTCGGCCAGTTCGGTGGGGAGGTCCAGTTCGCCGATGCCGATGGACAGGGTGCCGTAGTGCTCTAGTGCGCGGGTGAACGCGAAGCCTTCGCGGCTGATGATGTTGGCGATTCGGGTCACCAGCCGGCCCAGCCAGTCGCTCGCTACCGTTGGCGCGTCGGCATCTGTCGGCACCGCGGTCGAGGCGGCGTAGACCTCGACTTCGAACCCGTTGGTCGGGTCGGCGTCCGACCAGCGGGCGGGCCAGGACAGGCCGCAGCTGCTCACCAGGACACCGTCTTCGCGGCGAACCACACGCAGGCTGGGGTGGTCGATGCTCGCGGGTTCGGGTTCGTGCAGGAAGTTCATGTGTTGCCACAGCTCGGCGGGGAAGATCTGCGATTGGTACGCGGGTGCCATTGGAGGTTCGACGAGCTGGCCCCAAGATTGCCAGAGTTCATCCATCAGCGTCCACATGTCGCCGTTGTATTGCATGCGGAAGTCTTCTTCGGTCAAGTCCTGCATCGTTGCAGTCAACCTGCGGACCCTGGCCCTCCGCAAATTGGAGCAGCTCTGACCCCTGCGAAACAGCTTGTGGAGCAAGGGATTCAGCCTAGGCGCGCCAGGCTTGTCGATCCGGCTCCCATACTGCCGTCGAGGTGGTAGCCGGGACGCTGATCAGGATCAGGTCGTAGCAGGCGCGTGCCGCAGCCAGCGCGATCTCCAGGTCGTGGTGCTCCGTGGCGAGCGGGCTCTTCCGGGCCGTTCCTGGCCACTGCCGGATCCAGTCCGAGCCGGGCGCCTGCATCGTCGAGGGCAGAGTGGGAATCCGCCGCAGCAGACGCTCGGCTTCCACCGCGGCCACCGTCGCACCGAGCTCGACCCGTAGATAAGTGCTGACCAGCAGCAGATCGACGAGATCACGGTAGCGCCCCGACGAGCCACCCGCCGCACCATATCGTTCGAACATCGCACACAGTTTGTCGGCGACTTGGTCAGCCAGTGGATACAGTGCGATTCGCGCCCCGCCCGGGAAGTCTCCGTTCGTTATCAGCTGCGGAACCTCCCGGTGTTCGATCGCGCCGACGAGCTCGCGTCGTCCGTCGACGACATCGATGGAGAACTTGTCGAACTCGCGAGCACCGAGCAGCGCTATCACCAGCACTGTCGAGCCTTTGCCATTGCTCAACGGTGACGGTTCACCGACCTCGAAGCGGAAATGGTCGAGATGGGTGTCGCGAACTGCGCTTCGCAGTTGGCTGATCGGGTCGGAACCCGCTGTCGGGTTGATAGCCAGCAGGTCGATGTCACGGCTGTAGCGCGAGCGGGGAAGACGAACCATCATTCCGACACCGCCTTTGAGGATCCATCGGTCCGGGTCGACAACGAAGACGCGCTCGAGGAATCGCGACATCACGAACTTGCGGAGCACCGAGTTGAAGTCCTGCCCCTGGTCCTTGGCTACTCGCTTGAGATGGTCGGTAATACTGTTGCGCAACGCATTCGGGTTTCGCATCACTGTTCGGTCCGCCCACCTGTTCGCTGCGCAGCGCGGATCGCGCGCAGTGTCGCCGGATCGAGTACCGGCCTGGCCTGCTCGAACGCCTCACGCAGCCCCGCATTCTGAAGAGCCGCAACAAGCGTCGGATCCTGCATTATGGCCCCGAGCACTTTGGCTAGAGCCTCCTCGATGGTTGTCTCGGTTCGAATTCTTTCCAGCGCGGAGAGGAGTTGGCCTGGCGGCAAGAGAGATTTTAGGGCCTCAGCCAGCTCGGCGGGGTCGGTGGCGCGCGCGACGGTGTGCTGAGCAGCTATGTGCGCCAGCGAAATTGCCGTCGTCGGCACTCCTGCCATCTCGACGAGTGCGTCGAGGAACCCTCGTCCGTCGAAGGGGGCATGACCGTAGGCCAGAGCCTGGTCGGCCAGCGCTGCGATGAGATCGTCCTCGCCGACCCGTCCACGGCTCAGCGCGTCCCGGACCACCCCTCCCAGGTGGCCGGTGTCGATGCCCGCCTTGGCAAGGTCGGCGACAGTGCGCAGCCCGGTGGTCACCGCAAGCCCGTCGATCACCTCCCAGTCCGCACGTTCGAGCCGCCCGCGATGTATTTCGACCTCGGGCATCGAAAGCCGGATTCGACGCTCGCTGGTTAGTTCCACGACATCAGCGTCCATGTCGCCGAGCCCGTGCAGCACCGCTGCGGACCGATGCGAGATCACCCCGACCGGCACTTGGTCATCGAGACGCTCCCACACCACCCGCGCCGGGTCCAGTGCCATCCACGCCACCCGAAGATCCTGGTGTTGGTCGTAGGGGAAGTTCGCCACCCTGTACATGCCGTGCCGAACGCGCTCCAGCACCCCCGCATCCGCGATTTGCTTGAGGTGCTGCGGGCTCACACCCACAACCGTCCCGGCCTGGCGACTAGTCACCAGGCCCCACTGATCATTGGCGAGAGCCACGAGCGCTGCGGCACGACTATCGCTATGCATGGCACGATAATAGCTTAAATACTTTAGTATTGTGCCAGTCGGTCCAATTATAGTGACCTGGCACAGGGCATTGATCGGACCATGCTGGGCGATGTCGACCGATCGGAGCACCCAGGGGTGCCGGTGTCGTTACCCCCTTCCCCGGACTCCCGATCACCATGCCCCGATAGACCCTCTCGGCCAACACTTCTGGCCGCGCGTCGCAATGGACGCGTGGCTCTGGTTGGACCGTGGCGAAGGTGTGCACTCCCGGCCGTCACGGTGCGTACGTGCGAGGCGTACGACTGGGGTACTCGCAGACGGCTGTTTAGTGGGTTGGCTGATCCCCGGTCGGGCTCGTCGGTGACGACCGCAGCGCGGCCCACCTGGAGAACCTGGGAACGAAACGACTGGTCGCGGCCGAGCACGGGGAGCATCGATCTGCTCCTAGCATCAGGACGGACGCTCGGCTGTGGAGCATGCCTGAGCGATGTAGGTATGGTGATCCCTACGGTGCGAACAGCTGCTATCTGTTTCGTACCCAGGCCCTCGGTAGCGTTGGTAGCGCTGCCGGGGGCCGAACTATTGTGCGCGACGTTACACCCGAAAGCTATTGATCAGCAACAACGTTGCCGAAGCGGAAGTACTGGCTGTATGCGGCGCTGAGATGCATCGACTGCTCGACATCTACAGCCACCGCCGACCAGTTCGTCACGGTCAAAGGCTATGGTCAGATGCCGAGTTCCTGGCCGAGGTCGGCAAGTTCTTCGACGGCGGCGCGACTGCGGGCCGCGCTGCGCCGCCGATAGCTCTTCAGGTCGTCGTATCGGATGCGGCGATGGGTTCCCAGCCCGACGACATACGGGCGCGAGACGTTGAGCAGATCCGCGGCCTGCCGGGTCGTCAACTCCGAGTGTGTGGACACGCACTGACCGTATGCCGTTCGGGCGGTTCCGGGCGAACGGATTCAGTGGGGGAGATGGGTGCCGGTGCGGGCTTTGGTGGCGGTGGTGTGGAGGATTTCGGTGAGGGTTTTGTGGATTCGGGTGGGGGTGGTGGGTTTTACGGTGAAGGTGGTTTCGCCGTAGAAGACGTAGCGGCCGTCGCCGGGGAGGTCGTGGAGCTGGAAGTCGTCGCGGCCTTCGGTGTGGCGGTTGTCGACGCTGGCGTGGGCGTAGACGCCGATGTGGGTGAGGGTGTCGGTGGGTTTGGCGAGAAAGGATTCGAGTTGTTCTCGGGGGGTGGGGTTCCAGCGGTCGCGGGTGTGGGGGCGGGGAGCCGCGAGTTCGGCTGCGGTGACGCGGATTTCGCGGCCGCGGCCGGGTGAGACTTTGGGGAGGGTGGAGAGGACGGCGGCGGCCAGGGTGTTGGGGGTCATCAGGTGCAGGGTGATGTCGCCGGGGTTGCGGGTGTCGCCGGGGGCCTGGACGGCGAGGGAGGCGTAGGTGTCGCGGGTGCCGCCGTGGGCGCGGATGGTTCGCACGCCGCGGGAGGCACCCGCCACCTCGACGCGGGCGTGGGGTGCGAGCAGGGCGGCCATGGCGCGGTCGAGGTCGGAGTCGAATTCGGCCATCAGGTTCTCGGCGGCCTTGCGACGCAGGCGGAGGACCTCGGCGTAGGTCTCGACGTCGGTGTACTGGTGTTGTAAGGGGTACGGGAGGACGTCGCGCCCCGCGGCTTCCCACAAGGTGCGGAAGTCGAGGGCGGTGAGATGCCAGGTGCGCACGGGAAATCTACTCTGTTCCATCGAGATCGGCACTCAGTCGGCGCCGATGACGGGCGGGACCATCTTGGGCAGGCTGTCCAGACCGGTGAGCTCCTCGCCGTTCTCCTGCGTGACGAGGTAGTCGGGGATGCCCTTGGTCGACTCGTCGTCCTTGCCGCCGCCACGTCCCGCGCCCGGGCCCATCATGCCGGGCATCCCGGAGCGGCCCGCAGCGCCCGCTCCGCCGCCACGGTTCGCGCCTGCGCCGGCCGACGCGGGGTTGCCGGGGACTGCCGCACCCGCCCCCGGTGAACTGGCGCCGGGAGAACCGCTGCCCGGCACGCCTGAGCCCGGGGAACCGCCACCACCGGGAAGGCCTGTGCTGCTCGGACTTCCGGGAGATCCCGGCGTTGTCGACTGCGGGGTGGTCGCGGCGGGGGTCGTCGAGGCCGGGGTGGTCGACGAGGGATCGGTGGTCTGTGGGGTGTCGTCCTCGGATGAATTCTGGTCATCGTCGTCGGCGGGGGTGTCGCCGGGCGTTTCGCCTGGGTCGGTCGTCGGGGTGACGGCCGCCGGCGTGCTCGGCGTCGCCGCGGGCTGACCGGACGGCGAGCCTGGATCGCCGGGACGTGCACCGCCGCCGGGGATTTCGGGATCCGCACCGTTGTCCACAGCCTTGGGGACCGGAATGACCGGAACATTCGTGTCGGACTCGTAAATGACTGGTGCGTAGACGGTTTGGAGCACACGCACCGCCTCGACCCGCGCATTCTCTTCCGCCACATCGTCATCGCGCCACGCTCGACCGGTGAACAGGCCGGTGAAGTTGTCGACGCCGCTGCGATGCTCGGGCTGATGGGGCACAAGACGTTTCGTCGGCTCGAGGCCCGTTCGCAACTCGACCAGTTTGTTGCTGGTGAGGGCGGCCGCGGTGGTGACCCGTTTGCCCGTGGTGTCGTAGGCCGCGACGGTCTGTGCGGCGGCGGTCGCGGCCGAACCCGCCCAGACATCGGGCGACATCCCGCGCGAGATCTGCTTGCGGAACTCGTCGAGGGAAGTGGCGTTGCGGGTGGAGATCTCGGTCCACGCGCCGATCAGATCGTTCACGGCATCGAGATCGATCTTGTCGACCTTGGCGCGAAGCTCGGCGACGGTACCGGCGAACAGGTTGTTCTTGACCACCGTTTGCGGGCGGAATTCGCCGTCGAAACCGAGCTGGCTCGCCTTCTGCCGGGTTACTGCGCGCTGGTCGTTGTATTCGTCCTGGATGTCGGCGATTTCGGAACTGTCGAGTTCGCCGTCGTCGCCGGAGAAGGAGACGAGGTCGCGCAGTTTGCCGTAGAGGTCGAGGCCGTTGATGCTCTGCATGCCGGTCATGGGGTCACCTGCTCGGAGATGTAGTCCATGGCGTTGGCGTTTTCGATGTCGGTTCCGGTGAGACGTTTGAACGAGAGGGCGAAGACTTCGCGCAATCGCTGCACGGCTTCGATGTCTTTGAGGATGACATTGTCGATCGAGTTCTCCTCCCCCGTCGCTTGGAGGAGAAACTTCTTTTCGAGGTCCTTCGCGATCTGGAAATCACCGAAGCCGCTCACAGCCTGTGTTCGTCGCACAGAGTCGCGTAATCCGCGGAGGTCGTTCAGGCGCACGTCGCAGGCTTTGAACATGTGGTAGGCGGCGGCTTCGTCATTCAGATAGACCGCACCGGCCTTGGCTTGGCTCAGCAGGTTGTCGTACGGGTTCGCTTCGGCCATCGGGCGACCTGCCTACTTCGGGAACGTGGGCACTAGAACTTCGCCCACCGTCGCCAGAGTCGTGCACGGGTCCTCGAGGTCGTCGATCAATGGGGAGCCGAGTACCTGCAGTTGGACCACACCCTGCGAGCTCGGGAAGACGACGTCACAGTCGAGGTGCTTCGAGGCACCAGCGACCCGGAACTCGCGGCCTGATCGACCGGCAATGGTCACGTCACGGAAATCGACGTTCCCCGGCTTCTGTTCGAACTCCTCGACCTTCTTACTGGTCGTGTACACGGTGAGTGAGTAATTCGGGCCTTCCCAGCCACAGATCTCCCACCCCGATTGCGGAACCCCCGCAACCCCCTTCTCCTCGGTCGCCGGGTCGACCCCGACCTCCGTCAACAACGCATCAGGAATCTCCGTACACGGATTCCACAACACCGGCTTGGCCGTCGTAGTCGTCCCCGAAGACGTCGACTTCCCCGCCTCGCATCCGGCTGCCCCGACAACCGCCAGACCTGCGAGCACTAGCGCGATCCCCGCCCGTTTCATCCCCACCCCTTCTCGCCGGTCCACTGCTTTGACCAGGGAGATTAGCACGGGCCTCGGACACGGAACCGGGTTCGAGCGGCGGGCAAACCGGTAGCAGCCGGCCTCTCATCGTGCGGTCAGCGACTCCACACCCGCGCCCGTCAGGGCGGGCAGCACGCTCGGTCTTCCGGTGAGAAGTAGGAGCAGATCCAGCGTGGAGCCGCGGATTTCGGGACCACTACCAACGGTCCATGCGGAGTCGTCGGCCACGAGGGACACACCGCGTAGCCGGCGGCGGGCCCAGAACGGCCAGCCCATCGTCCAGACACGCTGTGCGGCAACCGCGCACGCCCGCGCGTCGACTTCGATCGTGCGCGAGAGCGGGCGGGCGATGTCCTGGGCGTGGACGATCACGTCGAAGTGGATGTTGCGGTGGTTGGTGACCACGGGCAGGTCGCGGGAATCGGCCAGGCCGGCGAGGGCGGTGGCGAGGTCGGGGGTGGTGTCGGCGTAGCGGACGGCCAGGTCGTGGTTGAGGCGGTGGAAGCTGCCGTGGGCGCGGGCGGCCTCGCGCAGCATGGCGAGCGGGCCGGGCGGCTGGGGTGCCAGCGCGACATGCGCGGCGACATCGCGGACGCGCCAGCCCGCGCACAGCGAGGGGGCGTCGAGTTCGGCGGGAGTGAGCTCGGCCAGGAGCCCCGCGATGGCGCGGCGCTGATCGGTGATGGTTCGCCAGTACTGATCGGGGTCCATGCTCGGCTCCTTGTAGTCAGCCTTTCTGACTAATATAGTCAGTGTTACTGACCTAATCAAGGAGTGTCATGCCCGCTGACGAGCTCAATCTCGGAGTTCTGCTCTTCATTCCGTACCGGGAGATGGAGCGGCGGGTGCTCGACGCGCTGAGCGAGGGCGGCTTCGACGACCTGACCCAGGCCCAGGCGCGACTGGTCGCACGGATCGGGCCGGACGGGTCGCGGTTGACCGACTTGGCCGCCCAGGCGCAGGTCGCCAAGCAGACCGCGGGGGTGCTCGTCGACCAGCTGGTGCGCGCCGGATACCTGCGCCGCGAACCCGACCCCAGCGACGGCCGCGCGCGGCTGCTGCGGCTGTCGGACAAAGGGACACGGGCCGTCGAGGTCGCGAATCAAGCGGCGCGCCAGGTGGAGTCGGAATGGCTCGCCCACCTCGGGCCGCGACGGTCGACCGCGCTGCGCGGGGCGCTCGAGGAACTGCGGAAGATCACCGACCCATATCGATGACGCGAACTCGCGGACGCGCAGCAGCGCCGGGCATACGATCCGCGAGGCGTGATGAGCATCCCTGCACCGAGCTGGCGTTTTCGGGGGATACTTGAGACGGCGCCCGCCGTGGGGGCGGGGCCACCGGGCAACAATTCTAGGAAAGGGAGCTTGACGACGTGGATGCGCGTTCGCTTGCGCTGGTCCGCGCCGATTTTCGCGGAGTGATGGAGGCACCGGGCGGCCCCGAGCGGCTGACCAGGGCTTTTTACGGGCACCTGTTCGCACAGGACCCAAGATTGCGTGATCTCTTTCCGCCCACCATGGACATGCAGCCCAAACGGCTGACCACGGCGGTGCAGTTCGTCCTCGAACATCTCGACGACTTCGACCGCGCTCAGCGGTTCCTCGAGCAATTGGCGCGCGACCACCGCAAGTACGGGGTCGAGGCCGACCACTACGACATGGCGGGCCTGGCGTTGCTCGGTGCGCTGCGCACCTACCACGGCAACCGCTGGAACCGGGAGCTCGACGAGGGCTGGCGCGATGTCACCATCGTGATCTCGGCGGCCATGGCGATCGGCGCCAACCAGGACAAATCGCAGCCGTACTGGGACGCGACGGTGGTCGGTCATCGCCGCGTGCTCGACGATCTGGCGATCGTGCGGCTGCAGGCCGACAGCCCGATCCCGTTCAAGGCGGGCCAGTACGTGCCGATCGCGGTGCCGCAACGGCCGAACATGTGGCGTTACCTCTCGCCCGCCATCCCCGCCAACCCGTACGGCGAGATCGAATTCCATGTGCGGCGGGTGAGCGGCGGCTGGGTGAGCCCGGCCATCGTGAACGACACCAAGGTGGGCGACCGGTGGAAGATCGCCGGACCGCTCGGCGGGTTGCAGGTGGACCGCGAATCCGGGCGCGACGTGCTGATGATCGGCTCGGGCACCGGCATCGCGCCGCTGCGCGCGCAGCTGATCGAGATGAGTCAGCGCGGTATCAACCCGCGCGTGCACTTCTTCATCGGCGGGCGCTTCCCCGGCGACCTGTACGACGTGAACAACATGTGGCAGCTGTCGCAATCGAATCCGTGGCTCACGATCGTGCCGGTGTGCGAGGAGCCCGAGAACCCGTGGTGGTATCCGCCCACCCCGTCCGAGCCGCCGCCGGGCATGCACCGCAGGCTCACCGGGAATCTCGGCGCGGTGGTCACCAGTTTCGGCGCCTGGGCCGATCGGCAGATCCAGATCGCCGGATCCGCCAAGATGATCGACGACACCCGCCGCGCCCTCATCCGGGCCGGCACCCCGACCGATATCATCGCGGCCGATCCTGTCGGCTGACCGCGCGAAAGTGACTGATGAGCACCGAGTTTCCCCACCCGGCCTGGACGGCGACCGTTGTCGGTCATCATCGGCTGCGCAACGATCTGGCCGTGATCCGGTTGATCGGCGACTTCGTCCCGTTCGCCGCGGGCGGGTCGGTGGAGGTGGAGGTGCCGCAGCATCCGGGGGTGCGGCGGCGGTTGTCGCCCGCGCTGCCGCCCTCGCTGGACGGCAAACTCGAATTCCATGTGCGGACGGTGCCGGGCGGGTGGTGCTCGGGGTCGATCGTGGCCGACACCCAGCCGGGTGATCAATGGCGAATCAACGCACCGCACACCGTGTTCGCCGTCGACCCCGACGCGACCGAGGTGGTGATGATCGCGGGCGGCACCGGACTGGCACCGATGCGCGCCCAGATCCTCGACCTGGCCCGCCGCGAAAACCCGCCACGCACCTACCTCTTCTTCGGCGGCCGCAGCCCACGCGACCTCTACGCCGCCGACATGCTGTACCTGCTGTCGGGCGAATTGCCGTGGCTCACGGTGATTCCCGTGGTCGAAAGCCCCGACGACCCACCGATCCGCGACGAATGGCACGAACAGACCCGCGTCGATATCGGCTTCGCCCCCTCGGAAATGCTGCACGGCACCCTCGCCGACGTAGCCGCCGCCCACGGCCCCTTCGACCGACACCAGGTCCTGATCTGCGGCTCCCCCGCCATGGTCGCCACCACCACCGACCGCCTCGTCGCCGGCGGCACTCCCCCAACCAACATCACCTCCGAAGGCGCTTGAACATCACCCTTTTCGAGGTTGTCGCTTCACTGCGCCTGACCGGCACTTTCGACCCCGAGGAGATCACGGCGGCGCTATGTCGAGTGCCGACCGATCAGTGGCGAGCCGGACAGGCAGGGCCTGCACCCAAACTGCGTAGGAGTTCCGATGGTTGGGTGCTCGAATCGGCTGCCGGCGCCGGTCACGTCGGCGAGCAGGTGGACCGAGCCCTCGACGAACTCGCGCCGATCAGTGACCGATTGCGGCATATTCTCTCGGCGCGAGAGATGTCCGGGTGTCTGAGCGTCGCGGTCGACACCGACGGGCAGGGCAGGCCGGTCATCGCCCTTTCGGCTGCGGCGCTGAGGCTGCTGGCAGCTTCCGGACTCTCCTTGGATGTGGATGTCATCTCGGGGGCGACCGACGATCCGGACCCGGCCACTCCGGTCATACGAACCGAATCGACCGGGCATCCGGATGGGCCATTCCATCGGACGGTCGTGAGCTGGTGCGCTGAAGATGCGGTCAGCGCATTTCTGGACGAATGGCCTGACAGGTCGATGACTTCGCAAGACCGTCCTGGCGGCGAAATCTTGGTGCAAGCCGAAATGTCGGTGGGAAGCTTTCCTTCCATGTACTTCCACCCGCACCTGCTCGCCCGCCTTGCCTCGACCGCGATGTCGCTGCGGATCGAGACCTGTCCGCGCACGACCTGAGATCGGCTCAGAACAAGGGGTCGTGGCGGATGGATTTGGCTTGGGTGCCTGCGGCCATGAGGCGGAACTTGGTGGTTTGGACCATGGAGGGGGAGCCGACTATTTGGACGTCGCGGTCGGCCCAGGGGCCGAAGGCGGCTACGACCTTGCCGATCTGGCCGGTCATGCGGGGTTCCAGGCCGGGGAGTTCGACCTGGGGTTCGCCGGAATCGTAGTACCACCAGGGGTTTTCTTCGTGTTCGGTGACGGGGGTGACGGTGAGCCACTTGTTGGCGACGGCCAGTTGGCTCAGGACCTGCAGGTCGTAGAGGTCGCAGGGGTGGTGGCCGCCGACGAACAGGTGGACCTTCGGGTTCACCCGGCGCTGGGCCATCGCCATGATCTGGGCGCGCAGGGGGGCGATGCCGGTGCCACAGCCGATCATCAGCATCTTGCGCTTGGTGTTGCGCGGCACGCCGAGACCGCCGAGGGGGGCGCCGAGTAACCACTGGTCACCGACCGTGGTGTGCGACACGATCGCCGGACTCACCCAGCCGCCGAGCACACTGCGGATGTGGAATTCGATCTCGCCGTTGCTGTTCGCGGGATTGGCGGGTGACAGGTATCGCCACATACGCGGACGCGAGGGCACCTGCACACTGATGTACTGGCCTGCCGCGTACTCCATCGGATGTTCGAGCTGGACCCGGACGATCGACAGGTTGCGCAACACTTCGCGGCACTCGACGACGGTGGCGGTCCACGCGGCGGGACTGGTTTCCTTGTCGGCGGCGCCGATCATCGCGCCGCTGATATTGGCCAGGCCCTCGTCCCAGGCGGCGGCGACCTCGTCGGTCCACATCTCGTCGCCCACGCAGGCGCGGATCGCCGACTTCAGCGAATTGGCCACCGCCACATAGTGCGCCGGTTGCACGCCGTACTTGCGATGGTCGCGCCCGAGCTGCGCGAGGAACGGCAACAGCTTGTCGGGTTCTTCGAGCCGGTCCAGCGCGTAGGAGATCGCATGGACGAGGCGGTCGCGCTGGGCATCCATGGCGGCTGGGAAGAAGTCACGGACACCGGGGTAGTCCGTGAACAGGATCGAGTAGAACGACCTCGCCAGTGTCTCGGACCCACCCTCTTCCGCAGCAACCGCCTTGAACGTGGTACGGATCAAAGCGACAGTCCGCGAATCCATATGTGTCACAACCTCGTTTCGCCATCGAACGCTTGTCGCGCCGGCGAGTGACGGGCTGGGAGGACACTCGTCAGCAGCCGATGCGAGAAGTCTAGGCGAGGTTTGCCAGCTTAGGAATCGTACTCTTAAACATCACGCATGTAATTCTGACAAAACTGGATACAGACACTGTGGCGCGCCAAAGAAACAGACCTGGAGCCCGTGAATGAGGCGTGGACGTGACCGATTGGGCCCGGAATTCGGACGTCCTCGCCGCGCGCTTCTACTTCCGGACGGCAAGATCGAAAATAAATGAGTTGCTGGATAGTCACCAGCCGATCGCCGGGGATTGACCAGCACACGACAGAGCCCCCGATCCGCGACCGCCGTGGCGGACAAGCGAACCGGGGGCTCGGTGAAACGAGTGCCTCAGCGGCGATGACGTGGCTGCCACACCACGAGCGCGGTACTGCGTTGCGGCGGAGACAGATCGGGCCGGTAACCAGCCCGCAACCGCTCCAGCTCCGCGCTCATCTCATCCACCCGCTGCTGCAGAGCCTCCACCTGATTGGTGAGCTCGATGATGCGTTTGATGCCCGCCAGGTTGACGCCCTCGTCCTGCGACAGCCGCTGCACTTCGCGCAGCAGCTCCACATCGCGGGCCGAGTAACGGCGTCCGCCACCCGAAGTACGTTGAGGGGTGACCAAACCCAGCCGGTCGTAGGTACGCAACGTCTGCGCGTGCATCCCCGCCAGCTGAGCCGCCACCGAGATCATGAAGAACTCGGCGCGCGAGGATCCCGCAGACTTCGGATCATCGGACATCAAGCACCTGCCCATCCTGCACGCGGATCGAAACCGCTCGCCTTCTCCGCCTCCTGGTACCGCTTCAGGGCCTCGGTCGCCTCGGCATCGAGAGCCTGCGGAACCGCGACCTTCACCGTCACCAGCAGGTCACCTGCACCACCGGCCGGACCGCGCTTGGGCACACCCCGGCCGCGTACCCGCAGGATACGCCCGTCGGCGGTACCCGGAGGCACCTTCACGCCGACCCGGCCCTCCAGCGTGGGCACCGAAACGGTTGTCCCGAGCACCAATTCGGCATAGCTCACCGGCAGCACCAGGGTGAGGTCGTCACCCTGACGACCGAAGACCTTGTCCTGGCTCACGTGCACCGTGACATACAGGTCACCCGACGGCGCGCCACGCAGGCCCGCCTCACCCTGACCGGCGAGCCGGATCTTCTGCCCGTCGCTGACACCCGGTGGGATGCGGACGGTGATAGTGCGAGTGCGGTTCTGGATGCCGGTGCCCGCGCAGTCGGTGCACGGGTCGTCGATGATCGAGCCGGTACCGCGGCAGTCGTCGCACGGTTCGCTGAAACCGAACGCACCCTGATTGCGGCTCACCACACCCGCACCGTTGCAGTGCGGGCACACGCGCGGGCTGGTGCCCGGCTTGGCGCCGCTGCCGTGACACGTGGTGCACGGTGAGGGGCTCGTCATCCGCAGCGGAACGGTGACACCCTGGGCCGCCTCGCGGAAGCCAAGCGTGGTCTCGGTTTCCACATCGGCGCCACGGCGCGGACGGCTCGACGCACGCCCGCCCCGGTTGAACAGGCCACCGAGGATGTCACCGAGGCCACCGTCGCCCGCACCGGGACCACCCGGCTGGCCGAAGATGTCGCCCAGGTTGAACTCCTGCGAGAACCCGCCGCCCGCACCGGGAGTGAAGCCGCCGCCGTAGCCGCGACCGCCACCACCGGCGAACAGGCGCCGCGTCTCGTCGTACTCCTTGCGCTTGGCCGGATCCGACAGCACCGCATTCGCTTCGCTGACGGCCTTGAACCGCTCCTCGGCCTTCGTGTCACCCGGGTTGGAGTCCGGGTGCAGGTCACGCGCGAGCTTGCGGTAGGCCTTCTTGATCTCGTCCTGCGACGCGCCGGAGGAGACACCCAGCTCCTTGTAGAAGTCCTTCTCGATCCACTCCCGTTGACTCACCGGGCATCTCCTCCTCTCACGCTATTCGTTATCGGCGTCGGCATCCGAATCCGATGCCCCCACGGTCTCGGGATCGGTTACCCCGACCATCGCGTGCCGAAGCACCCGATCGCCGAACCGATAGCCCTTGCGCATGACCACGCCGATCACCGGCTCCGAACCCGAACCCTCGTGCTGCACGGCCTCGTGCAGCGTCGGGTCGAACGGGTCACCGACAGCACCGAATTCGACCAGGCCCTGCTTGGTGAGCGCGGTCTCGAGCTTGTCGGCGACCGACTTCAACGGGCCGGAATCCAGGTCGCCGTGCGCCCTGGCGCGGTCCAGATCGTCGAGGACACCGAGCAATTCGGTGACCACGCTCGCCTTGGCCGCGTCGATATTGGCCTGGCGATCGCGCTCCACCCGGCGGCGGTAGTTCGCGTACTCCGCGGTCAACCGCTGCAGGTCGGCGGTGCGCTCGGCGAGCTCGTCGCTCTCCGGGGCTGCCTCGACCTTGGGTTCCGGGGCGGACTCCGCCTCGGGGGCGGAGTCCTGATCCGGTGCCGCGTCCGCCTCGGGGGCTTCGGCGGCGGTCTCCTCGATCAATTCCTGTTCGGAGTTGGCCTCGGTCACTTCTTCTCCGTATCAACCGGCTCGTCGACAACCTCGGCATCGACGACCTGGTCGTCGGCCGCGGTGTCGGGGCCCGCACCGTCGGTGGCCTGGCCTTCGGCGGCGCTGGCCTCGTAGAGCGCCTGGCCGAGAGCCTGCGACTCGGCGGCCAGCTTCTCCACCGCCGACTTCACGGCGGCGATGTCGGTGCCCTCGAGCGCCTTCTTGGCGTCGGCGATGGCCTCTTCGACCTTCGACTTGGTGTCGGCCGGGACCTTGTCCTCGTTGTCCTTGATGAACTTCTCGGTCTGGTGCACCAGCGACTCGGCCTGGTTGCGGGTCTCGGCCTCCTCGCGGCGGGCCTTGTCCTCGGCGGCGTGCGCCTCGGCGTCCTTGACCATCCGGTCGATCTCTTCCTTGGACAGGCCGGAGCCGTCCTGGATCTTGATCTTGTTCTCCTTGCCGGTGCCCTTGTCCTTCGCGGTGACGTGGACGATGCCGTTCGCGTCGATGTCGAAGGTGACCTCGATCTGCGGCACGCCGCGCGGGGCCGGGGGCAGGCCGGTCAGCTCGAAGGAGCCGAGCAGCTTGTTGTGCGAGGCGATCTCGCGCTCACCCTGGAACACCTGGATCTGCACCGACGGCTGGTTGTCGTCGGCCGTGGTGAAGGTCTCCGAGCGCTTGGTCGGGATGGTGGTGTTGCGCTCGATGAGCTTGGTCATCACGCCACCCTTGGTCTCGATACCCAGCGACAGCGGGGTGACATCGAGCAGCAGGACGTCCTTGACCTCACCCTTGAGCACGCCGGCCTGCAGGGCGGCGCCGACGGCGACGACCTCGTCCGGGTTCACGCCCTTGTTCGGCTCACGGCCACCGGTCAGTTCCTTGACCAGGTCGGAGACGGCGGGCATACGGGTGGAGCCACCGACGAGCACGACGTGGTCGATATCGGCCACGTTGATGCCGGCGTCCTTGATGACGGACTGGAACGGCGCGCGGGTGCGATCCAGCAGATCGGAGGTGATCTTCTGGAACTCGGCGCGGGTGAGCTGCTCGTCGAGGAACAGCGGATTCTTGTCCGCGTCGACGGTGATGTAGGGCAGGTTGATCGAGGTGCTCTGGCTGGAGGACAGCTCGATCTTCGCCTTCTCGGCGGCCTCACGCAGACGCTGCATGGCCATCTTGTCCTTGGTCAGGTCGATGCCCGAGCTGGCCTTGAACTTGTCGACGAGCCAGTTGACGATGCGCTCGTCCCAGTCGTCGCCACCGAGGTGGTTGTCACCGGAGGTGGCGCGGACCTCGACGACGCCCTCGCCGATCTCCAGCAGCGACACGTCGAAGGTGCCGCCACCGAGGTCGAAGACCAGGATGGTCTGCTCTTTGTCGCCCTTGTCCAGGCCGTACGCCAGCGCGGCCGCGGTGGGCTCGTTGACGATGCGCAGCACGTTCAGACCGGCGATCTGACCGGCTTCCTTGGTGGCCTGACGCTGCGCGTCCTCGAAGTAGGCCGGGACGGTGATGACCGCGTCGGTGATCTCCTCACCGAGGTAGGCCTCGGCGTCGCGCTTGAGCTTCATCAGCGTGCGCGCGGAGATTTCCTGCGGGGTGTACTTCTTGCCGTCGATCTCCACGGTCCAGTCGGTGCCGATGTGGCGCTTGACCGAGCGGATGGTGCGGTCGACGTTGGTGACGGCCTGGTTCTTGGCAGGCTGACCGACGAGAACCTCACCGTTCTTCGCGAACGCGACGATCGACGGAGTGGTGCGCGAGCCTTCCGAGTTCGCGACGACGACCGGCTCGCCGCCTTCCAGCACGGAGACGACAGAGTTCGTGGTCCCGAGGTCGATTCCGACCGCACGAGCCATAGTGGGTTCCTCCTGATAATTGACGACAACTCCCAGCAACGCTGAGCGTGATGCGCTCAATCCTGCCTGTCGGCTCCGCCGGGCGTCAACCCGAACTTGAGTGACATGCGCTCAACATCGTTGATCTGCACAACGAGCACCTGCGGCGATTCATTCCCGCCACCCGAAAATTCTTCCCGACACCCTTGGCCATTCTTGCCACGACCGCACTCAACCACGGCGGCCGATGCGGGATCGTGACGGATCGTTCATGCCTTGCGCGCGGGTTCGACGAAGGCGGTAGCCGCCAAGGCAAGCACCAGCAGGCCCGCGCACAGGTAGCTCGACACCTCGATACCCGCCGCCATGGCCGCCCGGGCCGCTTCGGCGGCATCCGCGGGGAGGGCTGGGATCACCGATCCGGCACTGCCGGTGACTGTCGATGTCAGCTGATCGGCCTCGGCTTCGGGCATGTTCGCGTCGGCCAGGCGGTCACGAAGGCCGGAGCCGAGGGTGCTGAAAAAGACAGTGGTAAGGACGGCGATACCAAGGGCCGAGCCGAGTTCACGTGCGGCACTCTGAATTCCCGAGCCTTGGCCTGCGCTTTCGGCGGGGACGTCGGCGAGCACGACATTGGTGACCTGGGCCGTGGCGAAGCCGACACCGATGCCGTAGACGAACAGGGCCACGGCGATCGACCACCAACTGGCGTCGGCGACGGCGAACAGGCCGAGCAGCGCGAGACCGGCGGCTTCCAGCAACAGGCCGATCCTGACCTGACCGAACGCCGAGACCGTCATCGCGAAGCTCGCGCCGCTGGCGGCGAAACTGCCGACCGCGAGTGGGACCAGTGCCAGGCCCGCCTGCAGGGCGGTGTAGTCGAGGGCGAACTGCATCCACAGCGGCAGGACCGCGATGATGCCGAATTCGCCGAGGCCGACGAGCAGGGTCACCACATTGCCCTTGCGAAACGAGTCGATGGTGAACAGCCGCACATCGAGCAGCGGGTGACCATCGGCGATCCTGGCTTGCCTGCGCCAGAACATGCCGAGCGCGAGGATCGCACCGGCAAGTGCGACGAGGACCGGAGAAGGTCCACTGCGCCAGGCGAATCCGCCGATACTCAGGGGCTCGGTGACCACCAGCCATCCGTAGTGACGGCCCTCGATCAGGGCGAAGGCGAGGAGACCGAGGCCCAGTGCCGACTGCGCGGCGCCTCGCCAATCCACCTCGCCGGTAGAGCTCGGCGACACCGGGAGATAGCACAGCACTGCGACCATGATCAGGGCGACCATCGGGATGTTGATGCCGAAGGCCCAGCGCCAGGAGAAGTCGGCCAGCCAACCACCGAGCAGTGGGCCGACCGCCGCGGCCGCGCCGATCGTGGAGCCCCAGATCGCGAAGGCCTGTCCGCGCGCCTTGCCGGTGAACGCGGAGTTCACCAGCGCCAGGGAGGTCGGCAGGATCATCGCTCCGCCGATGCCCTGCAGGAATCGGGCAAGGATCAGGAGGCCGCCGCTCGGGGCGAGGGCGGCGAGCAGGCTCGTCACGCCGAAGACGACGAGGCCGATCAGGAACAGCCTGCGTGCGCCGTACAGATCGCTGAGCCTGCCGGTGAGCAGCAGCAGCGCCGCGAAGACGATCGCGTAGGACTCCTGGATCCATTGCGCCTGAATCGAAGTGATCGCTAGGTCGTCGACGATCGGCGCGACGATCACGTTCACGATCGTCAGGTCGACCACGATCAACGCGACGCCGAGCGAGACGGCGATCAGCCCCAGCCACAACCGCAGCGGTGGGGTCTCGGTTTCGGTAGACAATTTACCTCCATCATAAAGTCACTTTATGATGAAGCTAATTGTCAGGCGGTAGGTTGTCAATCGAGCGGCGAACGAGAGGACGACATGGCGAAGACATCCGGCGATGTCGCACGACAGCGGCAGCGGCTCGCCGCCGGGCTCATCGGCTACGGCGCGAGTTTCACCGAATTGGGCCGTCGGTTCGCCGAGACCCTCGGCGTGCACTCGACCGACGCGTTCGCCCTGATGGAGATCGCCGCCGCCGAGGCGGCGGGCACACCGCTGTCCCCCGCGCTGCTCAGCAAGCGGATCACGCTCACCTCGGGGGCGATGACCACCCTGATCAACCGGCTGGAGCAGGCGGGATACGTCACCCGCAGCCGCGAACACACCGACCGGCGAGTGGTGACATTGCGGTGCAGCGCGCAGGCCCGCCGCCTCGCCGACGAGTTCTTCCACACGGTCAATGCCGAGCAGGACGCGATCCTGGCCGAGTACCCGGCCGACCAGCTCGAGCAGTTCGAGACCCTGATCGCGCGACTGCGCGCGGCGATGGACGGGCCGTCCACCTAGCGCGGCGGCTACTTCGGCAGCGGGATGCGGGTGGGGGCCGTGAGGGCGGTGGCGTGGTTGCGCAGGGCGGCTACGGCGGTGAGCTGGTGTTCGAGGGCGGCTGTCCGTTCGGCGCGGTGTTTGGCCTGGATGGAGGCCGCTTCCTGGGCGGCGGTGAGGGATTCGTCGATGGAGCGGAGGCTGCGTTCGGCGATGCCCGCGTAGTGGTCGCGTAGGGCGCGGTGGATTCGGTGGATTCGGTCTCGGGAGTCCTTGCCCGCCTGGAAGGCCACGTCGTCGAGGAAGCGGCGGACGGCGTTCTTGGCCTCGGCGCGGCGGCGGGTGAGGCGGGCCTGCTTATCGTCACGGTACGCCTTGCCGCCCACGAGCACGCCCGCGCCGAGGGAGATGGGGTTCAGCAGGGCAAGGCCCGCGAAAGTCGTTGCCAGACCGACCATCAGGACGCCGCCGTAGGAACCGCGCATGCCGACGAGGACCTTCGACAGGACGCCGATATCGGGTTCGAGATCGCCCAGAGTGCCGGTGCGGTGGGTGGTACCGGAGGGGTCGAGGGCGGTGGGGAGGTCTACCGCGCCCAGCTCGAGGAAGTGTTCGGCCACCTGGTCGGCCAAGGCTTCCGCTCTGGTGTGCGCCCAGAGCAAGTTGTCGCCCAGGGCTGAATCGACTGTGCCCGTGAGCCATTCGGTGATGGCTCCCCAGTGGCGGCCGGGGTCGTGGTCGTCGATCCACTCCTCGCCGGTGCGGGCGATCTCGCGCAGGCGTTCGCGCAGGTCGTGGTCGACGTCACCGGCCAGGTCGGTGATGCCGTCGGCGAGGGTTTGCTGCCAGGCGGCGGTGCGGCGATGCAGTTGCTGTGCACGGGCTTTGGCCGATTGCAGCTCGCCGACCGCGGCCGCGGCTTGTTGCGGATCGCGTAGGGCGACGAGTTCGCTGCCCAGAGCCAGTGCCAGATGCTCTGCGGCCGAGGACATCTCACGAGCGATGGCGGCGCGGGTCGTGGCTTCGTCGCGGGCGACCACCTGCTCGCGCAGGAATTGGTAGAGCTGCCCGTAACCGGACTCGGCGCCCAGCTGCACGTCTTGCAAGCGCAGGGCGTGGGCGCGGAGCAGGGCCGAAATCGGGAGCAGCGGGAGGTCGAGGTTCGCCCTGCGCAGGTGTTCCCGGTCGGCTTCGAAGACCTGGCGCCAGTGCGGGTAGAGGTCGGTTTTCGACATCAGAACCGCTGTGGCCGGGCACAATTCGGTTGCTTGTCGCAGGAACGTGAGTTCCGGGGCGGTGAGTTCGGTTGAGGCGTCGGAGATCACAAGGACGGCGTCGGCCGCGGGAAGCATCTCCAGGACACCGAGGGCGCCCGCCGTGGTTCGGGCGCCGATGCCGGGAGTGTCGATGAGGACTATGCCGTCGGCGAGCAGGTCGGCGGGGAGGTGCACCTCGATGCGAAGGATCTGTTTGCCCGCCACGGATCGGTCACCGATCGACGGCAGATCGGCGATCGGGAACTCGACCCGCTCCTCCTCGGAAGATGTTGTAGCCAGCACCAATTCAGCTCGCGGCTGCGGTGCGTAGGCGAGCTGCATCGGGAAACGGGTGGTGACGTCGTCGCCCACGGGACAGATCTCGACATTGAGCAGCGCGTTGATGAAACGGCTCTTGCCCTGATCGAGCTGGCCCGCGACGACGATCCGCCGCCGCGGGTCGCGCACCCGGACCGCCGCCGTTTCCAGGCGGGCGACCAGGTCGTCACGACCCGCGGCACGAGCCGCCGCGACGGTGTTGTCGAGAACCGACAGCAACGAATCCATCGGTCTGAACTACAGGGCTTCAGGGGTGTCGAACTGGGTCTCCGGGGCGGTGAACGAGGAGTCGAGCAGGCCCGTTCCGCCGGAGAGCGGGGAATCGCCGAGGGCCGGGCCGAAGGCGCTGTCCACGTCGACCGTCGACCAGGTATCGGCGGCCGAGGTGAAATCGATGGTCGAGGTGGGTTCGGTGGTGGCTTCGCCGGTGAGGTTCATGGAGGTCTCCGAGGTGAAGGCGGTTGATGCCACGGTTTCGAAGCCGCTGGTCGCCCCGAGGGTGGATTCCAAGCCGGTGGATGTGGTGAAGGTGGAATCGAGTTGCGGCTCGGAGTGGATGGTGGAGCCGAGGCCTGCGGCTACGCCGGTTTCGGTGGACCAGTCGGGGGTTGTGCCGAGGCCGAGTTCGAGACCTGTTGCGGCGGAGGTTGTTACGTCGGCGGTTGCGGCAACGCTGGCTGCGGCTTCGGCAGACGCGGCTGCGTTGGCGGCGGCGTCCGCGGAAGCGTGGGCTCCGGCGGTGGCAATGCCGCCGAGGCCGGTGGCGATGCCGGTCGAGTTCGCTACTGCGCCGGTGAGGGTGGACTGGAGTGCGGTGGTGGTGTTCGCAGCACCGACCAGGGCGGTATCGAAGGCCGAGGTGGACACGAGTTCGGCCGCGGTGTCGACGGTCGAGGCTGCGGCGAGATCGGTGTTGAAGGCTGTGCTGAGGGCGGTTTCGAGGCCGGTGGCCGGGGCGGCGGTGAAGGGAGCGCCGAGAGTCGCGGCTGCACCGGTGGACAGGCCTGCGGCGATTTGAGTGCCGAGGTCCGCTGTCGCCGCGGCGCCCGTGAGACCGGCGGCGAGATCGGCGCCTGCGCCGGTGAGGCCGATCTGCGTGGTCGAGGCGACCGCACCGGTCAGCGAAGTCGCCGCAGCAGCACCGGCATTCGCAGCCGCACCGACCTGCATCCCGACCCCACCCGCCCCCGAAAGTCCTGTTTCAAGACCCGTCTCGAACGCACCACCAACGGAAGTGCCCAGCCCCGCAACGCCTTCGGTCAACCCGGAAGCAGAGGCATCGAAACCCGAGCCCAACGAACCCATCCCGGACAGGGCGGCGGAGTTCAGACCCGCCGTGGAGCCAGCGGCAAGGTCGGCGACAGTATCCAGCGCACCCCCGGCGGCGAGACCCGAAGTCGCGCCGAAGCCCGCAGTGGCGCCGGCGGTGAGGTCGGCGACAGCGTTTGTGCCGATCGAGCCTGCGGTCGTGAGGCCGGTTTCGAGGCCGGTAGTCGCAGCGGTGCTGGCGGACAGTGCCGACTGGACGGCGGCAGCGTTGGTGGCGTCGAGTGCTGCGGAGACGGCGAGGTCGGTCTCGGTTGTTGCTGTAGTCAGGCCGCTCACAGTCGTGCCGAGGCCGGCGGCGACACCCGTGGTGGCGTCGAGTGCGCCTGCGACGGTGGCACCGATTCCAAGGTCGGTTCCCGCCGTTGCGGAGAGGTCGGCACCGGCGGTGGCCACCGAATCGAGGGCGGAATCGAGACCGGTGGCGGCACCGATCACCGAATCGTGTCCGAACGAAAGGCTCTCGCCTACCGCGCTATTCGTGGCGGCAGTCAGTTCGAGGCCGAGGTCTGCGGTGGTGTCGGTGGTCGTGGTGACGGCCGAGTGGATGATTGCCGATGCGTCGGCGAGGAGACCTGTGGTCGTCCCGAGACCTGCGGTGACGTCCGCGCCCAGGTCGACGGCGGCATCCGCGCCTGCACCGAGGCCGGCCGTGAGGTCGGTGGTTACGTCGGTTGCGGCTTCGAGGGTGGTTCCGAGGCCGGTAGTTGCGGTGGTCACCGCATCGAGGGTGATGTCAGTGGTCGCACCCAGATCAGCTGTGGTGCTGCTGATGGCGCCCAGGCCGGCGGCGATGTCGGTGGCAGCTGTGGTGCTGCTGATGGCGCCCAGGCCGGCGGCGATGTCGGTGGCAGCTGTGAGGCCTGTGTTCACGCCGGCGCCCAGACCTGCTGTGAGGCCTGCTGCTACGTCGGTTGCCGCGTCGAGGCTGGTGTTCGAGGTCGCGCCGATACCTGTGGTTGCGTCAGTGGCGGCACTCAGGCCGGTACCCAGAAACGCACCGAGACCGGCGGAAACGTCAGCGACAACACCCAGACCGGCACCCACAGACGCACCGAGACCGGCTGAAACCTCAGCGGCAGCATCCAAACTCGCACCCAATCCGGCAGACAAATCGGCGGCTGCATCCAGGCCGGCACCTACAGACGCGCCCAAACCAGCAGACACATCAGCGACAGCACCCAGACCAGCACCCACAGACGCGCCCAAACCGGCGGAAACATCAGCGGCAGCGGTCAGGCCGGTGCCCACGGTGGCGCCGAGGTCGACGGTCGTTTCCAGGCCGGTTTCGATGTCGGCGGCCGTGGTGACGGCTGCGGCGGTGGTGGCGGCTACCGAGGTGGTGGCGGCGGTGGTCACCGAGGCGGCGGCGGTGTTGAGGGCGGTGAGGGTGGAGGTGCAGTCGGTGGAGAGGGTGGCGGCGATGGTGGGGGCGGCGGCCGCGATCTCGGCGGGGGTGGCGGGGAGGTCCGCTTCGCAGAGGACGTGGACGGGGTTGGCGCAATAGTTTGCTGCGGCTTGGGGATCGCGCAGCAGGTTCAGGATGAACTCGAGGATCGCGGTGGGGTTCATTCGGGTCAGCTCCTCCAGATCGGGGCTTGCGCCGGATCCGTACTCGTCTGTCGGTGGGTGCTTTTCACGCTTGGCCATGCGAGTGTTCGGAAAGCTAGTCCGATTCCGCAACGAAATCGTTACCGATGAAGAGTGTGACCTTTTCGGGGCCGAAAAATCGGTGTCTCCTAAATATCTCGCCGCACCCAGGCGAGGTTGCCCGCGTCGTCGGCCATGGCGGCCAAGGCGGTGAGTAGACGATCCCAAGTGCCGTCGGCCTGGTAGCGGCGCTGCCGTTTCCAGACCGTCTGCCACGGACCGAATTCGGCGGGCAGATCACGCCACGCGATACCGGTACGCAGCCAGAACAGCATGCCCTCGACCACGACACGATTGTTGGCGAAGTCACGGCCCGCACGGCCCGCCGAGGTGGGCAGCAGCAATTCGAGCAGCGCCCATTGCGCGTCCGTCAGTACCCGGACGGGGTCGCCGATCGTCGTGGTCACGGCGGAATCATGCCGTATCGAGCAGCGACAAGCCCAATCGATCGGCGAAATAATTGGGAGACAGGATCAGCCCGGTAGCTGGGAGAGTGCTCCCTCGACACTGCGTACGGCGGTCAGGCACGCCTCGACTGTCGTCTTGTCGATGAGCGGATGCCGGGATCTGGTGCGCCACTTGCGCGCCGCGTCGAGGGCATGGGCGCGCATCGTCGCGGGGTCGGTGTCGGCGGGTAGGCCCAGGCGCACGTGCGGGGCGACGCCGGCGCCGCCGACCAGGCGGAACAGTTCGGCGAGGTCGTCGGGTGGCAGTGGCAACTCGTCGGCGCGCAACCGGCCGAGCAGTCGCAACTCGGCGAAACCGTGCACGTCGGCGAGCAGGGTGCGCACGCGCGGCAGCAGTTCGTCGGCGGGGGTGCCGGGGTGGGCGGTGATCACCCGGTCGAGGGTGGTGAGCGCGGAATGGGCTTTGAGCTGCTCGGCCCGCTGACCGAACTGCACGTCGAGGACCCGGCGCAGCTCGTCGATGCCGCTGCGGGCACTCAGCTCGGCCGACAGCGACGCCGCGTCGCGCACGCCGGTGCGCACGAGTTCGGTGGCCATCCGCACACCGAACATGCCGAACCGGTCCAGCAATTGGGCGCGGACCAGCGGCGATACCGGCAGTTCGATATCGGGGCGCGAGAACCGGTCGGCCGAGAGCAGGGCCAGTTCGAGGGTGTCGGCGGGCAACCCCGCCAGGGCTGCGAACGCGGCGAACTCGGGCTGGGTGAGGGTGGCGGCGGCGAAAGCGAGCAGGCCCGCCACGGGGATCACCGCCTGGCACAACCCGGTGCGTTCCAGCTCGGTGGCGAAGCGGGTGGCCACATCGCGCGCCGAATTCAGGGCGTTGATGTGGCCCGCGCTGATCTCGTCGGCTCGCGACACCACCCCGACCACACCGAGTGGACCGGCCGGACCGCCGGAGCCGATCTGTTCGAGGAAATGGACGTCGGTGGCGTCGAGGCGGCGCAGCAGGTAGACCACGGCGTCGGCGCCGGGGATGCGCAGGGCGCCGGGTTCGACATCGGCGGGGGTGAGCAGGCGCATGGTTCGCTCGGACACCTCGTGCGACAGCGACGACGTGCCCGGCGTGTCGATGATGGTGGTGCGTGACAACTCGGCCGTCGGCCAGCGCACTTCCAGGTGGTCGACGGCGTGCGTGCCCGGCGGCTGCCAGCGCAGACCTGACAGCTCGAAGGTGAGACCGTGCGCTCCGGCCCCTCGACGGACCGCCACGTTCGCCGACGCGCCGTCGGCCGCGAACGCCGTCACCGTCGGGGTGGTTCCGCTGCGGTACCAGGTGACCACGCGGGTGCATTCGGTGGCGTCGGTGGGGGCGATGCTCTGCCCGACCAGGGCGTTGAGCAGCGTCGACTTGCCCGCCTTGATCGAACCGGCCAGCGCGACCCGCAGCGGCTGACGCAACCGCTCGGCGCATTCGTCGATCAACTGCCGGGCGCCGGGGTCGCGCAGTTCCCGCGCGGCGGCCTCGACGAGCCGGTGCGCCTCGCCCGCGCCGGTCGTGGGTGCGGTGGGTGCGCCGCCGGGAAGCGGGGATTCGGGCCGATAGTGTCTCATCGGCGCGCGGCCTCCGCTTCGACCCACGCGGCGAGCATCATTCCTTCACTTAAACACACCCTCGCGCGCCGGAGCGAACACGGCGTTCACCGGCGTCCGTCCTCGGCGGGCACCGGCCGCACACCGGGTGACGGCGCCGAATACGAACGCTGCCTGCCCGGCGCCGAGGTGAGTTCGAGCATGCCGTCGGCGTAGCGGCGCAACTCGGCGACCCGCACCAACTGGTGTTCGAGCTCGCCGCGCCGACCCGACCGGCTGTTCACCGCCGAATTCGCCGCGTCCTGCGCGGCCTTCAGCGAGGCATCGATCGAGCGCAGGCTGCGTTCGGCGACACCGGTGAAGTGGTCGCGCAGGGCCCGGTGGATGCGGTGCATGCGGTCCTTGGCCTCCTTGCCCGCCTGGAACGCCACATCGTCGACGAACCGCCGCACCGCCGCCTTGGCCTCGGCGCGCTTGCGAGCCAGGCGCAACTGTTTGTCGTCCTTGTAGGCCTTGCCGCCGACCAGCACACCCGCGCCGATCGACAGCGGATTCAGCAATGCCAGGCCGGCCAGTGTCGAGGCGAGACCGACCATCAGCACG
This sequence comes from Nocardia sp. JW2, assembly GCF_051843015.1. Lineage (NCBI taxonomy): Bacteria > Bacillati > Actinomycetota > Actinomycetes > Mycobacteriales > Nocardiaceae > Nocardia > Nocardia sp. JW2. The sequence goes on along the minus strand of NZ_JBPXLK010000016.1, from coordinate 62,998 downwards.
CCACCGTAGGAGCCGCGCAAGCCGACGAGGACCTTGCTGGTGACGCTGATATCGGGTTCGAGACCGGCCAGGGTGCCCGCCGCCGCGCCCGTGCCCTCGGCATCCATCGCGTTGTCCACATCGGGCAGGTCGACGGCGCTGGCCTTGCCGAAATGTTCGGCGACCCGCTCGGCCAGGGTTTCGGCCCTGGTGTGCGTCCACAGCAGGTTGTCGCCGAGGGCGGTGTCGACCGTGCCGGTGAGCCACTCGGCGATGGCCTGCCAGTGCCTGCCCGGATCGTGTTCGTCGATCCAGTCCTCGGCGGTGTGGGCCACCGCGCGCAGGCGTTCGCGCAGGTCGTGGTCGATATCGCTCATCAGGTCGGTGATGCCGTCCTGCAGGGTCTGCTGCCAGTAGCCGGAGCTGCGGCGCAGGTCCTCGGCGGCGGTGCGGGCGCGTTGCAGTTCGCGGATCGCGTCGTCGGAGCGTTCCGGGTCGCGCAGGGCGATCAGTTCGCTGCCGAGGACCAGGGCCAGATGTTCGGCCGCCGCATGCAGTTCGCGTGCCACCGCGGCCCTGGTCGACACCTGGTCGCGGGCGACGACCTGTTCCTTCAGGAACGCGAACAGCGCGCCGAAACCGGACTCGCGACCGAGCTGGGCATTGTTGGTGCGCAACGCGTGCGCGCGCAGCAGCGACGACACCGGAAGCATCGGGATCTCGAGCCCCGACCGGGCGATGTGCCCGCGATCGGCCTCGGCGACCTGACGCCAATGCGGATACATGTCCACCTTGGTGAGCAGCACCGCGACCGTCGGACACAGTTCCTTGACCTGCCGCAGGAACGACAGCTCGGGTTCGGTGAGTTCGGTGGAGGCATCGCTCAGCAGCAGCACCGCGTCGGCGGCCGGAACCATGCCGAGCACGGCCGCCGAATACGCGCTGCTGTGCCCGCCGACACCAGGGGTGTCGACCAGCACGATGCCCTCGCTGAGCAGCTGATTCGGCACCGCCGCCTCGATCCGCGCGATCTGGCGGCCCTGCGCGTACGGGCTGCGGGCGTCGAGGGAACCGATCTCGTCGAACGGCACCTCCACGCGGATGTCGCTCGCGCCCGGCGCGGTGAGCACCAGCTCGGCGCGCGGGACGGCACCGTACTCGAGCTGCAAGGGGATGGTGGTGGTCTGGTCGTCGCCGACCCGGCACACATCCAGCCCGAGCAGCGCGTTGACGAAACGGCTCTTGCCCTGTTCCAGCTGACCGGTCACCACGATCCGCCTGCGCGGATCCCTTACCCGTTGCGCGACCGCCTCCAACCGGACGACCAGGTCGTCGCGGTCGGCGGCGCGCGCCGCCTCGATCGTGTCGCCGAGCACCGTCAGCAGCGGGGTGGCTGCTGACGGTGCTGCCGACGTCTTCGCCGGAGTCGTCATGACGATCCTCAGAGGAGGCCGCCGCCGAGGAGGCCACCGTCGTCGGCCTCCGGGGTGGTCGTGCTCGACGAGTCGCCCAGCAGGCCGGTGTCGGTGGCGCCGAGGCCCGGGCCGAAGGCGCCGCCCACATCCACGCTGTCCAGGGTTTCGGTGACACCGCCCGTGGCCGCCTCGGTGGTGTCGTAGACCCCGCCGGTCGCCGCCTCGGTGGTGTCGGACAGGCCGCCCGTCGCCGCGCCGGTGGTGCCGGAGGTGTCCGGTGCGGTGGTCGGCATCGGGGTGTAGTCGTAGCCGGGGACCGGGGCGTCGACCGCGTCGCCGACCGTCGAGCCGGCGCCGGTGAGGGTGTCGAACGGTTCGCCCGTGCCGACCACCTCGGTGGGCACGTCGCCCAGGAGGCCGCCGCCGGTGAGGCCTTCCACCGCGCCGAAGCCGGTTTCCAGGCCCGAGCCGACGAGGTTGCCGTCCTCGTACGGCATGGTGTGCATGGTCGGCAGCACCTCGTCGACCAGGTCGCCTGCCACATCGCCACCGGGGAGAACCTCGCCCGGGTCAGCGCCGAGGAGTCCGCCGGGCGCGTCGTCACCGGGCAGGACACCGTCGAGCAGACCGGCCCCGGTCGCGTCGCCGGTGATCGCGCCGGTCACCGCGTCGAGGGGGCCGAAGCCGGTCTCCAGGCCGGTGCCCGAGGGGTTCGGTTCACCGGGTGCGATGCCGGTGAGGCCCGCGTCGCCGAAGGTGTTGCCCAGGTCGAAGCCCAGATCGTCGTCGCTGAGGCCGGCCAGGCCTGCGGTCGAGGCCGCCGCGCCGGTGAACGCGCTGGCCGCGTTCGCCGCCGACGCCGCACCGTCCGAGGCCGCCGAGGTGGCGTTGCTGTACGGCGAGGAGTTCGTCGAACCGGTGTTCTCGTGGGTGCTGCCCGTCAGACCGCTGCTGAACAGGCCCGCCACCGCGGTCGGGTTCAGCACGTCGGTCATGCCGTTCATGACGCCGCCGACACTGTCGACATTGCCGCCGACACCGGTGATGTCCTCGAAGTTCGAGCCGTTGATCAGACCGTCGACCAGGTCGTTTCCGATCGGGCTCTGGTCGATCGCGGCACCGACGCCGTTCGCGGTGATGTCCTGGAAGGCCGCGCCGTTGAGGACGTCGACCACACCGTCGTCGACCACGTCGTTGAGGATCGGACTCTCGTCGATCGCCGCACCGACGCCGTTCGCGGTGATGTCCTCGAAGTTCGCGGCGCCGAGGAGGCCGCCTTCGCCACCGAGGAGGCCGGAGGCGATGCCGCCGTCGACCACGTCGTTGAGGATCGGCACGTTCGACTCGTCGATCGCGGCACCGATGCCATTCGCGGTGATGTCGTTGAAGTTCGCGTTGCCGAGCAGGCCGCCTGCCACTCCACCGTCGAGGGTGTCGGTGAGGATGCCGTCGTCGACCACGTCGTTGAGGACGTTCGACTCGTCGATCGCCGCGCCGATGCCGTTGGTGGTGATGTCCTCGAACACCGCGCCGTTGAGGATGCCGTCGTCCACTCCGGCCACACCGCCGTCGACCAGATCGCCGACGCCGGTGACGTCGCCGGTGTTGGTGACGCCACCGAGCAAGCCACCCTCACCGCCGCCGAGCAGGCCGCCGTTGAGGACGCCGCCCAGATCGTCGACGTTGCCGCCGATGCCGGTGACGTCCTCGACGTTCACGTTGTTGAGAATCGCGCTCTCGTCGATCGCGGCACCGATGCCGTTGATGGTGGTGTCCTCGGCGCCGCCGAACAGGCCGCCGTCGCCGCCAGCTGCCAGCAGGTCGTTGCCGACGCCTGCCGCGCCGAGCAGGCCGCCGTCGCCGTTCAGCACGCCGCTCGCACCGGCCAGGCCACCGTCACCGTTGAGGACGCCGCCGGTGCCGAGCAGGCCGCCGTCGCCGTCGCCGGTCACCGCGCCGACGATGCCGCCGACCACGTTGCCGTTGCCGATGCCGTCGCCCGCCGCCAAATCATTGAGGACCGAGCTCTCGTCGATCGCCGCACCGATGCCGCTGGTGGTGATGTCCTCGAAGGTGTTGCCGGACAGGATGCCGCCGTCGACCACATCGGACACGTCGTCCACCGCGGCGCCGACGCCGTTGGCGGTGATGTCCTCGAAGGTGTTGCCGTTGAAGACGCCGCCCGCGCCGGCCAGACCGCCCTCGCCGTTCAGGACGCCGCCTGCCACGCCGGCCACGCCGCCGTCGACCACGTCGTTGAGGACCGAGCTCTCGTCGATCGCGGCACCGATGCCGTTGGTGGTGATGTCGGTGAAGTCGGCGAAATCGGTGACATCGTTGCCGCTGAGCAGACCGCCCGCACCGGCCAGACCGCCCTCGCCGTTCAGAAGGCCGCCTGTCACACCGGCGACACCGCCGTCGAACACGTCGTTCACGTCGACCGCGTCGGTGACATCGTGGGCGCCGATTCCGGTGAGGTCGCCGCCGACCAGGCCCTCGCCGAGAGCGCCTGCCAGCACGCCGTTGCCGAGGCCGCCGAAGTTGTTGAGCGATTCGTCGACCTGGCCGCCGATGCCCTGGATCTGCACGTCTTCCCAGTTGTCGGCGATGCCGCCGAAGTTGTCGCCGATGCCGTTCACATCGTTGAGGCCCGCACCGAAAATGTTGTTCTCGCCGCCGATATTGATGTCACCCATGTCACTCACATCCCCAATTCCAAGGTCAAGGTCGCCTACCACCCCGGTCACGTCGCCGACCGCGCCGACAACTCCGGTCACATCTCCCGCGATGTCACCGACGACGCCGGTCACATCACCACCGATATCGCCGACGTCGACCGAGCCGGTCACGTCGCCGATCGTGTTCGCCAGATCCAGATCACCGATCAGTCCGGTCGCGCCGGTGATGTCACCGAACGAGCCGGTCACATCGCCGACCACCTCGCCGACGACGCCGGTCACGCCGACGCCGGTGAGGTCACCGACCGAGCCGATCAGGTCACCACCGACACCGGTGAAGGTTCCGGTCAGGTCGCCCGTGAAGGCGGCCACGTCACCGGCGATACCGGTGAAGTCTCCGAAGAAGGCGGTGAGATCGCCGACCGAGCCGGTCAGGTCACCGCCGATGCCGGTCAGGTCGGCGACGAAGCCGGTGACGTCGCCACCGAAGCCGGTGAGGTCGCCGAAGGAGCCGGTCACGTCGCCGAACACATCGGACAGGTTGCCGCCGATTCCGGTGATGTCACCCGCGATACCGGTCAGGTCGCCTGCCACGCCGGTCAGGTCGCCCGTGACACCGGTCAGGTCACCCGCGACACCGGTGAGCGAACCGGTGATGTCGCCGACCGAACCGCCGATCCCGGTGAGCGAGCCGGTGACGTCGCCGATCGAACCGCCGACGCCTCCGACCGAGCCGACCAGGTCGCCGCCGATGCTCACCACGTCACCGCCGATGCCGACCACGTCGCCGAAGCTGCCGGTGATGCCCTCGACCGTGTTGTTCCAGTCGCCGGACACGTTCACCAGTTCGCTCACCACGCCGCTGCCGAAGCCGGTGATCTCGAGCGCGTTGTCGCTCAGGCCGGCGATCATCGCGGACCAATCGCCCGACACGCCGGTCACGTCGCCGAAGACGTCGCTCACGTTCAGGTTCTCGAACGCGCCGGACAGGTCACCGAAGGAGCCGCTGATGTCGCCGATCATGTTCGACCAGTCACCGAACACGTTCGTGATGTCGCTGAACGAGTCGGTGATGCTCACCAGGTCGCCGACCCAGGTGACGTCACCGGTCCCGCCGCCACCTCCCCCGCCGCCGCCTCCGCCATTGCCGCTGAGGATGTCGCCGATCGTGCCCGAGATGTCGTTACCGCTCAAAGGTCCGGTCATGTCGCCCACCGTGCTGGTCAGGTCACCGGCGATGCCGGTCACGTCGATGTCGGTCAGGTCGGCGACGAGTTCGTTGTCGACGATGTCGCCCGTGATGTCGCCTGTGTCGATGAAGTCGGTGATGGAGCCGACGTTTGTGAGGTCGCCGGTCACGTTCCCGACGAGGTTGCCGTCGATCAGGTCGCCCGTGATGTCACCGATGGAACCGACGTCCGTCAGGACACCGACCAGGTTGTCGGTGATGTCGCCGGTGTCGATGAGATCGCCGGTGACGTCGCCGACGGAACCGACGTCGGTCAGGTCGCCGACCACGTCGCCGACGAGGTTGCCGTCGATCAGGTCGCCGGTGATGTCACCGGTGTCGACGAGATCGCCGGTGACGTCGCCGATAGAACCGACGCCGGTCAGGTCGCCGACGAGGCCCGCGATATTGCCCACGTTGGTGAAGTCGTTGTCGATCAGATCGCCGGTGATATCGCCGTCGACAAGGTCTCCGGTGATGTCGCCGACCAAGTCGCCGTCGATCAAGTCGCCGGTCACGTCACCGTTGATGAGGCCGCCGGTCACGTCGCCGACATTGCCCACGTCGGTCAGGTCACCGACGATTCCGGCGATATTGCCGACGTCGGTGAAGTCGTTGTCGACCAAGTCGCCAGTGGTGTCGCCGATGTCGGTGATGTCGCCGACGATTCCGCCGTCCACCACGTCGCCCGTGATGTCGCCGATGCCGTTGAGATCGCCCGCGACTCCGGTCAGGTCACCTGCCACCCCGGTCAGATCTCCGACGGCGCCGCCGTCGACCAAGTCACCCGTGATGTCGCCGATGCCGTTCAGGTCGCCCGCGACCCCGGTCAAACCACCGACCAGGCCACCGTCGACAAGATCGCCCGTCACGTCACCGTTGATAAGGCCGCCGGTCACGTCGCCGATAGAGCCGACGTTCGTCAGGTCACCGACCAGACCACCGTCGACTAAATCACCGGTGATGTCGCCGATGCCATTGAGATCGCCCGCGACACCGGTCAAGTCACCGACCAGACCGCCATCGACGAGGTCGCCGGTGATGTTGCCGACGTCGGTCAGGTCACCGACCAGACCGCCGTCCACCAGATCCCCGGTGATGTCACCGACCGAACCGTCGATGAGATCGCCGGTCACGTCGCCGATCGAGCCGACACCGGTGAGGTCGCCTGCGACGCCGGTCAGATCACCTACCAGACCACCGTCCACCAGATCCCCGGTGATGTCACCGATCGAGCCGTCCACGAGATCGCCTGTCACGTCGCCGATGGCGCCGATGCCGGTGAGGTCGCCGTCGACGAGGTCGCCGGTGATGTTGCCGACGTCGGTCAGGTCGCCTCCGGTGATGTCGCCGACCAGGTTGCCGATGTCGCCGGTGTTCGTGATGTCGCCGTTGAGGATTCCGCCGACCACTTCGTTGCCGGTGACGTCACCGATCACGTCGCCGTTCACGAGTCCGCCTGCGACGCCGGTGATGTCGCCGGAATTGTCGAACAGGTCGCCGGCCATGCCTGCCAGGTCGAAGTTTCCGATGAGGTCGCCGGTGCCCACGTCACCCGCGATGCCGGTGACCGCGGCGGCCAGGCCGGTCATGCCGATCAGGTTGGCCACGTCGCCGTTGTTGGTCACGTTGCCCACATTGTCGACGAGGTCGCCGGTGACGTCGTTGTCGGTGATGCCACTGAGCACATCACCGTTCACCACACCGGCGACGATGTCGTTGTCGGTGATGTCGCCGTTCACCACGCCACCCGCGGCACCGGTGATGTCGCTGAGCACGTCCCCGTCGACCACGCCGCCGGTGACGGCCGAAAGATCGTTGAGGAAGTCGCCGGTAATGTCGTTGTCGGTGACGTCACCGACGATGTCCCCGTTGACAATTCCGCCCGCGATACCGGTCAGGTCGCCATCGACCAGATCACCGGTGATGTCGCCCGCGTCGACCAGATCGCCGACCACGTCGCCGTTCACCAGGCCGCCCGCCACACCGGTCACGTCACCGATGTTGTTGACGAGGTCGCCGTTCACCAGCCCGCCGGTGACGTCGCCGTCGACGAGGTCGCCCGTCACGTCACCGACGACGTCCCCGTTAAGGATTCCACCGGCGATACCGGTCACATCACCATCGACCAGACCACCTGTCACATCGCCGACGAGATCGCCGTTCACGAGACCAGCAGTGAGATCGCCTGCGACACCGGTGATGTCGTTATCGGAGATCGAGCCGACCAGGCCGCCGATATCACCGGAGTTCTCGAGAAGGTCGCCGGTGATATCGCCATTGACGATGCCGCCGGCAATTCCGGTGAGACCGGCGTCGATGAGGTCGCCGGTCACGTCTCCGTTCACCAGGTCACCGTTCGCCAGGCCTGCGGTGAGATCACCCGCAATGCCGGTCACATCACCGTTGACCAGGCCGCCGGTCACGTCGAGCAGATCACCGCTGACGTCACCGTTCACCAAGCCACCTGTGACATCTCCGACCACGTCGCCGTTCACCAGCCCGGCAGTGAGATCGCCTGCGACACCGGTCAAGTCGCCGTTCACGAGGCCACCGGTGACATCGCCTGTGTTGGAGATCAGGCCACCTGCCACGCCGGTGATGTCGCCGTCGACCAGGTCACCCGTCACGTCACCGTTGACCAGGCCACCGGTCACGTCGAGCAGGTCTCCGGTGACGTCGCCGTTTAGGAGACCGCCCGCGATGCCGGTCAGTCCACCGTCGATGAGATCGCCGGTCACGTCGCCGTTCACCAGGCCGCCGGTGATGTCGCCACTGTTCGAAATAGCGTCACCTGCAACGCCGGTGAGATCGCCTGCGACACCGGTGATTCCACCGTCGATCAGATCGCCCGTCACGTCACCGTTGACCAGGCCGCCGGTTACGTCCAGCAGGTCTCCGGTGACGTCGCCGTCGATCAGGTCGCCCGTGACATCCCCATTGACGAGGCCGCCGGCAATGCCGGTCAGGCCGCCGTCGATCAGGTCGCCTGTCACATCGCCGTCGATGAGGTCTCCGGCGATGTCGCCCGTGTTGGAGACCAAGCCGCCCGCGATGCCGGTGATATCGCCGGTGTTCGTGATATCGCCGATCACATCACCGTTCACCAAACCGCCTGCGATACCGGTCAAGTCGCCGTCGACGAGGTCCCCGGCCACGTCTCCGTTCACCAGGCTGGCAGTGAGATCGCCTGCGACACCGGTCAAGTCGCCGGAATTGTCGAGGAGGTCGCCGGTGATGTCACCGTTCACGAGGCCGCCCGCGATGCCGGTCACGTCGCCGGTGATATCACCGTTGACCAGGCCGCCGGTCAGGTCACCTGCCACACCGGTCAGGTCGCCGGTGTTGCCGGTGATGGCGCCGACCGAACCGATGAGGCCGCCGATATCACCGGTGTTATCAATGAGATCGCTTGCTGCACCCGTGAAGTCGCCGTCGATCAAGTCACCGGTGATATCGCCGTTGACGAGTCCGCCGGTGATGTCGCCGACCACGCCACCGATGGCGCCCGAGTTGTCAAAGAGATCGCCGGTGATATCGCCGGTGTTGTTCACGAGGCCGCCTGCCACACCGGTCAGATCGCCCGCGACGCCTGTCACGTCGCCTGCGCCGGTGATGTCACCGACGGAGCCGATGAGCCCACCGATATCGCCACTGTTGTCGATGAGGTCGCCGGTGAGATCCCCTGCGACACCGGTGATGTCACCGTCCACCAGACCTGCGGTGAGGTCGCCCGCCACACCGGTCAGGTCGCCGTTCACCAAGCCCGCGGTGAGGTCACCAGCCACTCCGGTGAGATCGCCGTTCACCAAGCCCGCGGTGAGGTCACCAGCCACACCGGTAAGGTCGCCGTTCACCAAACCGCCTGCGATACCGGTGATGTCGCCGTTGTTGGTGAGGTCGTTCAGTACTCCGCCCGAGTTGTCGAGCAGGTCACCTGCGACGCCGGTCAGGTCGCCACTGTTGCCGGTGATGTCACCGACCAGCTCGCCGGTGTTTGTGATGTCGCCGATCGTGCCCGCGTTGTCGACCAGATCGCTGACCACGGTGCCCGAGTTGTCGATGAGGTCGCCGGTGATATCGCCGTTGACCAGGCCGCCCGCGATGCCCGTCAGATCTCCGCTGTTGCCGGTGATGTCAACCACTACGTCTCCGGTGTTGTTCACGAGTCCTCCCGCTACCCCGGCGATATCGCCGTTGTTGGTGATGTCGCCTACGGAGCCGATGAGGCCTCCGATGTCACCCGAATTGGTGATGTCGCCGACCACGCCTCCGATGTCGCCCGTGTTGTCCAGCAGGTCGCCCGTGAGGTCGCCACTGTTGCCGGTGATGTCACCGACCGAACCGATCACGCCGCCGATGTCGCCGTTGTTGGTTACGTCGCCGAGCACATCGCCGTTGACGAGGTCACCGGCTACACCGGTCAGATCACCCGCCACACCGGTCACGTCCACCAGGTCACCGGTGATGTCGCTGATGTTGCCGACGTTCGTCAGGTCGCCGACGGTGCCGTCGATCAGATCGCCGGTCACGTCGCCGTTCACGAGGCTGCCGGTCAGATCGCCCGCCACGCCCGTGATGTCGCTGATATTGCCGACGTTGGTGAGGTCGCCGACAGTTCCGTCGACCAGGTCACCGGTCACGTCGCCGTTGATGAGCCCGCCTGCCACGCCGGTGATGTCGCCGGAGTTGTCGAGCAGGTCGCCGGAGATATCGCCACTGTTGCCGACCGTGCCGATCACATCGCCTGCGACTCCCGTCAGGTCGCCGCTGTTGCCGATGTCGCCGACCGAACCGACGAGGTCGCCCGCGACGCCGCTGATATCGCCTGCGTTGTTGACCAGCCCGCCCGCGACTCCGGTGATCGTGCCGGTGTTGTCGATGAGGTCGCCAGTCACATCACCGTTGACGAGGCCACCGGTGACATCGCCATTGACGATCCCACCGGCCACTCCGGTCAGGTCGCCTGCGATGCCCGTGATGTCGCCGTCGACCAGGTCACCGGTGATGTCACCACTGTTGCCGACCGTGCCGATCACGTCGCCGGCGATGCCGGTGATCGTGCCCGTGTTGTCGATGAGGTCGCCGGTCACGTCACCGTTGACGAGGCCACCGGTGACATCGCCGACCGTGCCGTCGATCAGATCACCGGTCACATCGCCATTGACGAGTCCGCCTGCCACACCGGTGATGTCGCCGATAACGCCCGTGTTGCCGGTCAGGTCACCCGCCACGCCACTGACGTTGCTCAGCAGATCGCCGCCGACGCCGGTAACGTCGCCGACGACGCTCGGGTCGCCGGCGATCCCGGTCAGATCCCCTGTGTTGCCGGTGATGTCGCCGACCGAGCCGACGAGGTCGCCCGCAACCCCAGTGAAGTCGCCAGAGTTGCTGAGCAGGTCACCGGCGACACCGCTCACATCACCGATCGTGTTGGTCAGGTCGCCGGTATTGCCGGTCAAGTCACCCGCGATGCCCGTCACGTCCCCGGCAAGGTCGCCGCCGACGCCGGTCACGTCGCCGATACCACTGAGATCACCCGCGACACCGGTCAGGTCGCCTGCGACGCCAGTGAGGTCACCGGAGTTGCTGAGCAGGTCACCCGCGACACCACTCACATCACCGACTGTGTTGGTCAGGTCGCCCGAATTGCCGGTGAGGTCGCTGAGCAGGTCGCCGCCGACACCCGTCACGTCACCGATCGAACCGACTGTGCCGGTCAGGTCGCCTGCCACGCCGGTCAGGTCACCCGCGATGCCGGTGAGGTCACCGGTGTTGTTGATCAGGCCACCCGCGACGCCGCTGACATCACCGATTGTGCCGGTCAGATCGCCCGTGTTGCCGGTGAGATCGCCCGAGTTGCTGAGCAGGTCACCCGCCACACCGCTGACATCACCGACCGTGTTGGTGATGTCGCCTGCGTTGTTGACGAGGCCGCCCGTGATTCCGGTGATGTCACCCGAGTTGCCGGTGAGGTCACTGAGTAGGTCACCGCCGACACCGGTGACGTCACCGAACGAACCGACTGTTTGCGTCAGGTCGCCCGCCACACCGGTGAGGTTGCCGGAGTTGCCCGTCAGGTCACCCGCGATGCCCGTGAGATCGCCCGCGACCCCCGTGAGGTCTCCTGTGTTGCCGGTGATGTCGCTGAGCAGGTCGCCGCCGACACCGGTGAGATCGCCTGTTACGCCGGTGATATCGCCGATCGAACCGACATTGCCGGTCACGTCGCCGATGGTGTTGGTGAGGTCACCAGCCACGCCCGTCACGTCGCCGATGGACCCGACGGTTTGGGTGAGGTCCCCGGCGACGCCGGTCACGTCGCTGATATTGCCGACCGCCTGGGTGAGGTCACCCGCGACGCCGGTCAGATCGCCCACGGTGTTGGTCACGTCGCCCACAGAGCCGACCGCATTGGTCACGTCACCGACCGTGTTGGTCCAGTTGCCCACGGAGCCAACGGTTCCGGTTACGTCACCGACAGTCTGGGTGAGGTCACCCGCGACACCCGTCACGTCGCCCACCGAGCCGACGGTGTTGGTCAGGTCGCCCGCCACACCGGTGAGATCGCCCGCGACGCCAGTGACTTCGCTGATGTTGCCGACGGTCTGCGTCAGATCTCCGGCCACCGCGGACACGTCCCCGGCGACTCCGGTCACGTCGCCGACGGAACCGACTGTTTGAGTCAGGTCGCCCGCGACGCCGCTGACATCACCCACGGTGTTCGTGAGATCGCCTGCTACCCCGGTGATGTCGCCGACCGATCCGACAGTGCCGGTCAGGTCACCGGCCACACCGGTCAAGTCGCCCGCAACGCCGGTGACATCACTGATGTTGCCGACGGTCTGAGTCACATCGCCCACCGAGCCGATGACATCGCCGGCGACTCCTGTCACGTCGTCCACCGAACCGACGACATCGCCCGCCACGCCCGTCACATCACTGATCGAAGCGACCGTGTTGGTGAGATCGCCTCCGACACCGGTCAGGTCGCCCGCGACCCCGCTGACATCGCCCACAGTGTTGGTGAGATCGCCTGCCACACCGGTCACATCGCCGATGGACTGGGTGAGGTTGCCGACCGTGTTGGTCCAATCGCCGACGGACCCGACCGTATTGGTGAGGTCACCGGCCACTCCGGTCATGTCGCCGACTGAGCCGACCACGTCGCCCGCCACCCCGGCAACCGAGTTGGTGAGGTCACCAGCGACCCCCGTCACGTCGCCGATATTGCCGACAGTGTTGGTCACGTCTCCGAAGGTGTTGGCGAGGTCGCCTGCCACACCGGACACGTCTCCCGCGAGACCTGTGACGTCGCCGATCGAGCCGACGGTCTGTGTCAGATCGCCCGCCACGCCGGTCAGGTCCCCTGCCACGCCGGACACATCACCCGCGATGCCGGTCAGATCACCGACGGCGTTCGTCACGTCACCGACCGAGCCGACGGTGTTGGTGAGATCGCCTGCGACGCCAGTCACGTCGCCGACGGAACCGACCAGATCGCCCGTGACGCCTGTCACGTCACCGGCGACTCCGGTCAGGTTGCCCACCGCGTTGGTCCAATCACCGACGGAGCCAACCGTGGTGGTGAGGTCGCCCGCTACACCGGTGACGTCGCCGACGGTATTCGTAAGGTCGCCGACCGAGCCGACAGTGTTCGTGAGGTCGCCGGCCACACCGGTCAGGTCTCCGGCCACGCCCGTGACGTCGCCTACCGAGTTCGTCAGACCCCCTGCCACGCCCGACACGTCGCTGATCGAGTTGGTGAGATCACCCGCGACACCGGACACGTCGCCGACCGTGTTGGTCACTTCGCCGACCGAACCAGCGATGCCCGTGATATCACCTGCCACGCCGGTGAGCTCGTTCGTCACATCACCGACCGAGCCGACGGTATTGGTGAAATCCCCTGCGACGCCGGTGAAGTCGCCCGCCACGCCGGTCAAATCACCCGCGATTCCGGTTACGTCGCCGACAGACTGAGTGAGATCGCCTGCCACACCGGTGACGTTGTTCGCGACATCGCCCACCGAACCGACGGTGTTCGTGAGATCGCCGGCGACCCCGGTCACGTCACCCGCCACACCGGAGACATCGCCCGCGACGCCAGTCAGGTCGCCCGCGACACCGGTCACGTCACTGATCGAGCCCACCGTGTTGGTCAGGTCGCCGGCCACACCGGTGATGTCTCTGATCGAACCGACATCGGTGATGTCGCCGACCGAGCCGACCGTGTTGGTCAGGTCGCCGCCGACGCTGCCGATATCTCCGACCACGTTCGTCAGGTCACCGACCGAGCCGATGGTGTTGGTGAGGTCGCCAGCGACGCCGCTCACGTCGCCCGCGACGCCGGAAACATCGCCGACCGAACCGATCAGGTCACCGCCGACCACGTCACCGACGAGATTGCTGATCGAACCGATGTCGCCCGCGACGCCGGTCACGTCGCCCGCTACCCCGGATACATCGCCGCCGACGATATCGCCGGCCACATTGCTGACCGAACCGATATCGCCTACCACGCCGCTCACGTCACCCGCGACGCCGCTGACGTCCCCGGCAATACCGGAAACATCGCCGACGGAATTGATTACGTCGCCCGCAACACCGGAGACATCTCCGCCAACGAGGTCGCCCGCGACTCCACTCACGTCACCGACGGAGCCGACGGTGTTGGTCACGTCGCCGAAGGTGTTGGTGAGGTCGCCTGCTACGCCGGTCACCTCGCCGACCGAACCCGCGATGCCGGTGATGTCGCCGACGGAGCCGAGGACATCGCCGCCGACGGAACCCACATCGCCGACCACATTGCTCACGGAACCGATGTCGCCGGCCGTGGCGATGACATCGCCTGCGATGCCGGATACATCGCCGACTGAGCCGATATCGCCGACGGTTTGGGTGAGATCGCCGGCCACACCGGTGACTTCGCTGATCGAACCGACTTCGCTGATCGTGTTGGTGAGGTCGCCTGCCACGCCGGAGACGTCACCGACCGACTGCGTGACATCGCCGACCGTGCCGATACCGCCGTCGAGAATGTCTCCGACAGAGCCGATGTCGCCGACCGAACCCAGCACATCGCCGCCGACGACATTGCCGACGACGTTGGTCACGTCACCTACGGAGCCCACCGAACCGAGGACGTCCCCGCCGACCACATCGCCCACGACATTGGTTACGTCCCCGCCGACCACGTCGCCCACGACATTGGTTACGTCCCCACCGATCACGTTGCCCACGACATTGGTTACGTCCCCACCGACGACATCCCCGACCACACCGCTCACATCACCGATGGAGCCCACATCCCCGCCGACGCTGCCGATATCGGACAGCACGTCGCCCACCGACCCACCGATCCCGGTGACATCACCGACGGACCCGATGTTCTGGGTGACGTCGCCGACGGAGCCGACAACGCTGCCGATATTGCCGACCTCGGTCAGGTCCCCGACAACATTGCTCACGTTGCCGACCCCACCGACAACCTCGCTCACATCACCGATCGACCCGATATCACCCACCACGGATCCAACGACATTGCTCACATCACCCACAGACCGCGCACCGTTCAACACATCCCCCACCGTGTTGCTCACCTCGCCGACCGAGCCCACCTCGTTCAGCACCTCCGACACCGAGCCCACATTCGTGACATCACCGATCACGTCACCCACAGACCCGTTGAGCACGTCCCCGACGTTCGACCCGTTCAGCACCTCGCTGACCCCACCGACGGTCACGTCGTTGAGCACCTCGCTCAGGTTCTGGTCGCCCACAACCTGATTCACCACATTGCTCACATCGCCGACCGAGCCGGCGCCGTTGAGCACGTTCCCGACCACATCACCGGTCGTCACATCACCGAGGACGTCTCCGACGGATCCCACGTTGATGACACCGCCGAGTACATCTCCCACAACATTGCTCACATCACCCACGGAACCGATTTCGCTGATATCCCCAACGGTCCCGATCCCCACATTGTTGAGTGCGGAAAGGAAATTGCCGATGGCCAGCTCTTCGAGCACATGGCCCACATCGCCGATATCACTGAAATCGTTGAACATATTGCTGATCGGACTGATGCCGTTGAGGACGCCGCTCACGCCGCCGAGGGAACCGGATACCACCGTGACGGGGGCGCTGAGGTTGCCGAGGAAGGCGTCGCCGATCTGTACGGCGTTGAAGGCGTCGGTCATCTCGGTCGCGATGTGGGCAGCTTGGTTGAGCGCGTTGATACCGGTGATGTCACCGAGAGTGCTGCCGATATCGCCGACGTTCGCACCGCTGACCAGGTTGGTCATGTCGCCAACCGTGTTGCCGCTCAGCAGATCTCCGATGTTGGCGCCACTGATGAGGTTGGTGACGTCGCCGATCGTGTTGCCGCCGCCGATCACATCGCCGATTCCGGTGATGTCACCGAGGTTTCCGACGGTATTGGTCACGTCGCCGAGACCGCTGATGTCGCCGACCGAGTTGGTCAGGTTGCCCACGTCGTTGAGCGTGTCGCCGAGGCTGCCGATATTGCTCAGCACGTCGCCCACGTTGCCGACATTCGCGATATCACCGAGATTCACGCCGCCCAGATTTGTCCCGTTGAGCACGTTGCTGAGCGGATTGCCATTGAGCACATTGCTCACGGGATTGTTGAGCACATCGCCGGTGAGAATGTCGGGGCTGAAAATCTCGTTGTCCCCGTTGCCCTGATTATTCGTCGTGTTGCCACTATTGGTGTTGGTGGTGTTGCCACTGTTGTTGTTGGTGGTATTACCGCCGGTACCTCCGCCAGGTCCACCGGGTCCGCCAGGCCCACCGGGTCCACCCGGCCAACCGCCGGGTCCCCCGGGTCCTCCCGGTCCCCCGGGCCCACCGGGTCCACCGGGCCGGCCACCACCCCCACCACCGCCGGGCCCACCGTGGCCCCCGCCACCATGACCACCACGACCACCGTGCCCGAACCCACCCTGCCCCGGCCCGAACCAACGCCCCGGCCCGAAGAACATCGACGGCCCGGCCCCGGCACCATAGAACCCGGCACCATGACCCCCACCCCCGAACCCATGACCTCCCCCACCGCCACACCCGACGATGCCCCGCAACGGCGCACTCCCCGCATCGCACACGCCGCGCGCCACCATCGGCGCGCAGGCGGCAATGTATTCGGGGGTCGCGCACAGCTGCGCCTCCTCGATGACCTTGTCCGGCGCGTTGCAGTACGCCGCCGCGGCCTTAGGATCGCGCAGCAAATCGAGAATGAACTGCAGGATCGCGTTCTCCAAGGGTGTGGTCATCGGAATCAGCTCCTCCGGGATCGGCAAGATGTTTCGAAGCTATGGCCGATGGGCACCCCCTCGTAACGGGGCAAATCCCTATTCATCGCATGGGGTGCCCGTTAGGGGATCGAGGGCCGTTAGGGGATCGGCCCCGTCATCGGCGCGTGCACCGGTAACAGCAGACCGTCAGCAACCGACAATCGGGATAGCTCTCTCGATGATTTCCGTCGCTCACGTATCTGCAGAGGTTCCCCATGACAGACCGTCTCGCGCTCGGCGTCACCGTCGGTGCATCCCGTTCAGTTGCCGTAGCGACGGCGATCGACGGTGGTGAACCGGTCGCGGTCGTGCGGCGACCCAGTGCAGTAGAAGTAGCCACGGCCGGTCCGGCGGTGGTGATCGAGGGCTTCCTGGCCCGGGTCGGCGATCCGGTGCGGATGCTCGCCGAGGACGGTTCGTCGCATGTCGCGGCCGATTTGGTGGCCGCAGCGACCACTCAGCTGATCGACGAGGTCCGCGACCGGGTCGAGGGCGAGCCGACGGTGGTGTCGTGCCACCCCGGTTGGTGGACGGATGACCAAGTGCAGGCGGTGCGTTCGTCTCTCGACAACGCGGGCGCCCACGCGGTCGTCCTCGTCCCGGAACCGGTCGCGGTGATCCGCCGCTACGAGGTCGAGCGCGGACTGTTCGACGAAGGCGCGGTGGTGGTCTACGACCTCGGCGCGAGCGGCCTGACCGTCTCGGTGGTCCGCACCGGAGAGCAGTCGGGGCTGCTGGCCACCCCGTTGCACGACACGGAGATCGCCGGCTCGGAATTCGATTTGCTGACAATGCGCTACGTGCTGTCGCACGCGCTGGGTGACCGGGAATTCGACCCGTTCGACCCGGCCGTGGAAACCGAACTCGCGGCCCTGCGCGAACGCGCACGCCTCGCCAGAGAAGAACTGTCACTCGACACCGCGACCGTGGTGGAGGTCGGCGCCCTCGGCGAGGCCGCGACCGTTCGCCTCGTCCGCCACGAGCTCGAGGACCTGCTGCGCGGGTCGGTGCAGGATTCCCTCACCCTGGTGCGCGAGGCCGTCGAACGCGCCGGCGTCCGGCTCGGCGACATCACCGCCGTCCTGCTGACCGGCGGCGGCGCGCAGATGCCGCTGGTCGCGGAACTGGTGTCCGCGGAGTTCGCGCTGCCCGTCGTCGCGTGTGCCGACCCGGCCACCGCGAGCGCGGCGGGCGCGGCCGAACTGGCCGCCGATCTGCGGGCGGCGGAATCCACTCCGCTCGTCCTTCCCCTCGAGGAGGTCGACGCGCCGACGGACATCGCCCCGGTCTCACTCGCGAAAGCCCTGCCCGTCGTCGACGACGAAGCCCCGGCGAAGAAGGTCGTCACCGGCAAACGCCTGGCGGTCGTCGGTGCGGCAGTCGCCGTCTTCGGCGCGCTCACCGCGGGAACGCTGGCCATGTCCCCCCAGTTCGCGACGCCGAGCAAGCCGGACGCGTCCACGGTGAACCCCACCGAGAACGCGCCGAAGAACAACGGCCCCGGACAGGCGGTCGCACCGATCGCCACGTTCGACGCGGACGGCAAGCCGGTGGTCGGCACGCCGACCGTCGACGCGAACGGTCAGCCGGTCCCGGGCGCTCCCCTGCTCGACTCGACGGGTCAGCCGATCCCCGGCACCGTCACCCCGGCCGCACCGGTGAATTCCGCCGGGACACCACAGCCGGGCGGCACTGCCCAGTCCCCGGCAACGCAGCAGCAGGTTCAGTCCGGCGGCGGAGCCCCTGCCCCGCAGCAACCCGCACCGCAACAGCCCGCGCCGCAGCAACCGGCCCCCCAGCAACCGGCCCCGCAGCAGCCCGCTCCCCAACAGCCCGCCCCGCAGCAACCGGCGCCCTACACCCCGCCGGTTCCCCAGGCTCCGAACGTGCCGAATGTCGGCGCGGTCCCCGGCCAGGTGCTCGACGGCGCGGGCGAGGTGGTCGAAGGCACCGTCGGCGGCGTCACGAAACTCCCCGGTGAACTACTCGGAGGCGGCAATTGAGCCCCATCGCGCTCGACACAGTCCCGCACGCCCGTGAGATTCTGCGAGCGGTAGACGCTGCCGACGACCAGCCGGTGGTGCTGTTGCTGACCGGTCGCTCCGGCACCGGCAAGTCGGTATTGCTCGACGCTGTACGCCGTCGGCTGCGCGGCCGGGGTGTCGCCGTGATCGGCCGGGCTCCCGAGCCCACCGACAACGGCGCCTTCGTGATCGCCGACGACCTGCACGACATGACCCCTGCCCAGCTCGCGGCCCTGCGCACCGAGGTGGAATCGGGTGCCCGTTCCCTGATCTGCGCCACTCAGCCGCGCCCCCAGCATCCCGAACTGCGCGCCCTGTGCGACGCGGTCGGCAGGCAGGGCCGCCTGATCGAGATCCGCGCACTCGGTTGCGGTGAGATCGGTTCCTTCGCCCGCGAACTCGGGGTGTCGGTGCCGCGTCCGCTGGTCAACCACATCCACACCAGGACCGCGGGCATCCACGGCGGTGTCGTCGCGGCACTGCGGGCGGCGGGTCAGGCCAAGCTCGACGCCGGTCTGCCTGCCGTCGACGCGGCCCTGTCCGCTTGGGCCCGTGCACAATTGGCCGCTTTCGATCCCCCGCTGCTCGACACCCTCGTCGTCGCGGCGACCGGAACCGGCCTCGACGCCGGTGAGCTCGCCGAGGTGCTCGGGGTGGAATTGCCTGTCGCCCATGACCTGCTGGATCGGGCGCGGGCGAGCGCGTTGGTCACCGATGCCGACCTGTTGCTGAGCGCCGCCGTGCCGCAACTGCGGCTGCTGCTCGGTGATCGCCGCTTCGTCGCGGTGCAGCGCAGGCTCCTCGACACCCGGCTCGAGGCGGGCCTGCTGCGCGACCACACCGGCCTGCTGCTGGCCGAGTCCGGTGTGCGCGACCAGCGCCTCGCCGAATTCCTCTGTGCGGCAGCCCGACAGCAGCGTCCCGATGCCGCCCGCTACTACGCGGCAGCCGTCGCGGCGGGCACCGATCCGCGTCGCGTCACCCTCGCCTGGGCCGAGGCCGCCGCGAAGGCGGGCGACGATGACACCGCCCTCCGCCTGGCCGAACCCCTGCTCGACGGCGCCGATGTCGACACCGCCGAACTCGCGGCCGCCGTCCGCGTCTGCGCGAGCGTGCTCACCCGGCGTGGTCTGGTCAGCCGGGCCGCCGCCCTCTACCGCTGGCTCGGCCCGAACCGGGTCGGCGCCGACTGGGCGGTCGCGGCGACCGTGCACGCCCTGGCCGGTGACAGCGCCGCCGCCGCGGAAGCCGCGGCCGACGCCGAACACTGGCCGCCCACCCAGGCGGGTGCCGGCGCCCGGCTGATCGCGAACGCCCTGCTCACCTCACTCGACCCGCACGGCGCGGCCACCGCGGCCGCCATCTCGGCACTGGTCCAGGCGGCGCGGACCAACGGAACCGGCACCACCCCGTGCAGCGCGGTGACCGTCGGCGCCCTGCTCAGCCTGAGCGCGGGCGAACCACGCCGCGCCGACGACGCGATCCGCGCCGCCGACGGCGAAGGCAAACAACTCGGCGTGCTCGCGGCCTGGACCGCGTTGCGCATCGGCGACGAATGCAAGGCCGCCGAAACCATGACCGGCATCGACATCGCGTCCCTTGCCCCACGCGACCGCCTGCTCGCGCACGCCCTGGCCGTCGGCCTGGCCCGCCGCAGCGGTGACGCGCAGGCACTGCATGCCGCGTGGACCGCCGCCTTCCCGCTGTTCGACGAGGTCGACGTCGACCTGCTGAGCCTGCTACCGATCGGCGAATTGTGGTTGGCCGGAATCCAATTGCGCGACGAGGGCCGCATCCAGCCGCTCGTCGAGGCCGCCACCGCACTGTTGCGCCGCCTCGGCCGCGCACCCGCCTGGACCAACGCCTTCCACTGGTACGGGGTGCAGGCGGCGATCGCCAAGTCCTCGCCCCAGCAGTTGCTGCCGCACGCGCACGCGCTGAAGAACGCCGCCGCCGACGGCGACCCGCATGCCGCCGTCCTGGCCGACGCGGGCCGCACCTGGTTGCTCGTGCTGCGCGGTCAGGTCGACCTGCCCGCCGTGCACAGCGCGGTCCTCGCCCTGGCCCACCAGGGCCACACCTTCGACGGTGCCCGCCTCGCCGGCGACACCGCGCGCGTGATCGACGACCCCGCCGCCGCGAGCGCCCTGCTGAAGCTGGCCCGTTCGGTGCGTATCCCCGCCCGCCTCGAGGCGCCCAAGACCGGCGACGAAACCTCGGCGGCTCCCCAGCCCGCGATCGAGCAGCGCGCGCTCAGCGACCGCGAACGCGAGGTCGCCGAGCTGGTGCTACTCGGTCTCACCTACCGGGAGATCGGCGCGCGGCTGTACATTTCCGCCAAGACCGTGGAGCATCACGTGGCGCGTATCCGACGCCGGATAGGCGCACGTTCACGATCGGAATTATTGTCGATGCTGCGCGCGATGGGACACGGCTCACTCCTGGTGTGACCGCCGGACTCGCCGCCCAACACCACGGACGTCGAAGCGAGGTAACCGGATGGCCACTGGAGTCGGCTTGCGTATCGCCGACGACGAGTGTGTCGCCGCGGTGGTCACCGACGACGGGGCGAAGCATTTCGTCGAGCGGTCGTCGGTGCTGCACATGTCCGACGACGGCGACGCGGCCCTCGGCGACGCACCGCTGTCCGGGAAGGCGCACGCGATCTCCGGTTTCGTCCGGGCGATCGGCGATCCGGCCGGTGTCGATGTCGACGGCGGCGAGGCCTATCGGGCCGAAGACCTGCTGGCCACGGCCATGTTCTGCCTCATCGATCTCACCACCGAGCATCTGAGCGGCCCGGCCGAGTTCTACGCGACACATCCGGCGCAGTGGTCGCCGGAGGTGGTGCGCGGCGTCCGTGAGGCGCTGGACTACCTGGGTCTGAAATCGGTGGCGCTGCTCGGCGAGGACGAGCTGCCCCAGCCCGCCGAGGGCGCCGATCCGGGGAAGGCGTTCGCGTCGTCGGCCGCCGAGGCCGCGCTGGTCGCGGTGCTGGCGACCCCGGCCGGTGCGACACCGCCGGATCCGATCGTCACCGAGAACTCCCTGGTGAAGACCGATGTGATGCCCGCTGTGGAGCCGCCCGTGGTGGTCGCGCAGGCGTATTCGGCGGCGCTTCCGGTGCAGCATCCGACCAAGGCGATGGCCGTCACCGTGCCTGCGCCCGCTCCGACGGCCCCCGCGCCTGCTCCGGCGCGGAACAAGACGCCGCTGTTGATCGCCGGGGCCGCGCTGATCGGCCTGGTGCTCGGTGGCATCGCGGTGTCGGTGCTGCTGCGCGGCACCGAGCCGACCGAGCCCCCGACCATCTCGGACGCGCACTCGGAGACGACCCAGCAGCCGGCTCCCACTCCCGTAGTCGCTCCGCCGCCGCCGGAGCCGACCACCGAGGAACCGGTCGTCACGACCACCCCGGAACCGACGACGACCACCGAGGAGCCGACCACCACCGAAGCTCCGACCACCACCACGCCGTCACCGACGACAACCACGCCGACGACGACGCCCGGCCGCACCACGACCACCCGGCCGTTCCCGTTCCAACCCCGCGAGCCCGGCGAGCTCCCGCCGCCGCTCGAGATCCCCGGCTGGCGCAAAACCGAAGCTGGTAGCGGGTAACCGCACCCCATCGCCGGGCGTGCCTTAGAGTGATGCGCTGACCGACATACCCGCCGCCGGCGGTGGTCTCGGTCACTCGTTCGGTGACGAAGGGATTTCATGCGCAAGTTGGTGGCGCGTCGCGCCGCGGTCAAGGCAGCCTCCGCCGGGTTCGCCGCGACCGTTCTACTCGCCCCTCTGCTCGGCTCCGGTGTCGCTAGCGCGCAACCCGCTGCGCCGCAGCAGCTTTCGGCTGACGCCCTACCCGCCGAACTGGTGACAGCCATCTCGCGCGACCTGGGCATGACCCCGAACGAATACCTCGACCGTGCAGCGCGCGCCCAGGAACTGCGCGCCTACGCCGCCGACTTCCGCGCCGAGAACCCCGACACCTTCGCCGGTGCCTGGCTCACGCCCGAGGGCAAAGCCGTTGTCGCGGTGACCGATGCCGAGACCGGCCGCCTGGCCGCCGCCGACGGCTACCAGACCCATCTCGCCCCGATCTCGGCGAGCGGCCTGGAAGGCGCTCTGCTGCAACTGAGTCAGTGGATCTCGACGCTGCCGCGCGAGATCTCCGCGCCGATCAGCTCGATCGCCATCGACGTGCTCAACAGCCAGATCGTTTTGAGCGTCGCCAATTCCAGCACCGGCCACCTGCTGAACCTGCCGACCCTGATCGCCACCATCAAGGTGGTCATCACCCCGGGTGGCGGTGGCGAGGTGGTGAACCGGCCGATGGGCGGCGACACCTACATCACCGCCGCCAAGGACCTGCACGACGCCGACCTGCGCGGTGTCGATGTGTGCTCGTTCGGTTTCAACAGCACCGACGCGGCGGGCAACGCGCTGAACATCTCTGCGGGCCACTGCAATCCGAATGTCGACCACGGCACACCCGCCGCGGTGTACGTGCCGAACGTGCGCGACATCCCCAACAGTCCCGAGGTCGGTCAGTTCGCCATGTCCGTGCTCGGCGGGCCGGGCGCGCTGGACTACTCGGTCATCAAGCTCAACGAGCGTGCGGTGAACGCGGGCATGGACCAGGCCCGGGTGCGTGGCGCCAACGGCACCACCCTCGCCATCACCGGCACCGCCGATCCGGTGACCGGTGCGCCGGTCTGCAAAACTGGTCAATCGTCCACTTTCACCTGCGGTTTCGTCTCGGCCGATCACGTGGAGACCCAGCTGTTCACCGCGGAGGGCATCAGCAAGACGATCCGCGGTTTCGCCACCAGCGCCTGCACCCTCGGTGGTGACAGCGGCGGCGCGATCGTGTCGGGCACCCTCGCGCTCGGCATCACCAGCGGCTCCAATGCCGCCGAGGCGCCCAACTGCACCGAGGCCAACACCCAGCTCGCGCCCTTCGGCGGCACCGCGACCCTCGGTGTGCCGATCCGGCCCGTCCTGGCCGATATCGAGGCCAATTCCGGTGGCGGTCTCGGCAGCGGAATCATGGTGCGTACCAACCCCAACGCGGGTTAGTACCGGACGAATCACCGAACGGACCGGGTGAGTGAAATCTCTTGCCCGGTCCGAGTAGGCATAACCGGTCCGAGCCCATATAGTTCGATCATGCTCCTGCCACGTATGGGTCGCGCCCCCCTCGCACGAAGCTCGAGAC
Organism: Nocardia sp. JW2; assembly: GCF_051843015.1. Taxonomy (NCBI): domain Bacteria; kingdom Bacillati; phylum Actinomycetota; class Actinomycetes; order Mycobacteriales; family Nocardiaceae; genus Nocardia; species Nocardia sp. JW2. The sequence goes on along the minus strand of NZ_JBPXLK010000016.1, from coordinate 39,135 downwards.
GAGCTCGCAAGTCCGTGATCGCCGCTTCGGCGGCGATTCTGCTGTTCGGCCCCACGATGGCAGTCGCCGACGCCGAACCCGCGGTCGATCTGCCTGCCCAGCTGATCGAGGCCGTGAGCCGTGACCTGAAGCTCTCCCCGCAGGAATACCTGCGCCGTGCCGACGAGGCCCAGCAGGTCGCCGCGTTCGCCACCACCGCCCAGCGTCAGTTCCCGCAGGTGTTCGCCGGTTCCTGGCTCAACGACCAGGGCAACGCCGTCGTCGCGCTGGCTCAGGGCCCCGGCGCCGACGAGGCCCGTGCCGCCGCCGAATCGGCCGGTTTCGAGGTCCGCAACGTCGCCAAGAGCGAATCCATGCTGCGCGGCGAGAAGACCGCGTTCGAGAACTGGCTGGCCGCCGCGCCGCCGGAGATCGCCAACCTGGTGCGCGGCGTCGTCATCGACACCGTGAACAACGCGATCGCCGTGCGCGTCGAGCAGGCCGGGCTGCCCCTGCCCAGCTTCATCGACCCGGCCCGCGTCGTCGTCACCGCGCCGCCGGTGGCCGGTGAGAAGGTCGACCTGGAAGCCACTCCCGTGGCGGGCAACGGCACCGGCCCGATCGCCGGTGGCGAGGGCTACGCCGCCATCGCGGGCAACAGCTCGCTGCGCTGCTCGTTCGGCTTCAACGGCACCGACCGCTCCGGCAACATCGTGAACATCTCCGCGGGCCACTGCAACCCCGACCTGGAGTCGGCGGGCACCGGTTCCGCCGCCGCCGTGTACGAGATGAACGGTGACCGCGCGGGCGCCCAGCTCGGCACCTTCCAGAAGTCGATCCTCGGCGAGCAGGACTACTCGATCATCCGCGTGAACGACAACGCGCGCGCCCGCTTCGAGAACAACCTCGTCACCGTCCCCGGCGCGGCGCCCATCGCCGTCGACGGCGTCGGCGTGCCGGTCGTCGGCGCCCCCGTGTGCAAGTCGGGTTCGCGGACCGGGTTCAGCTGCGGCATCGTCAACGGTGTCGACCAGACCGTGCAGGTCGGCGATCGTCAGCTCACCCAGAGCTTCTCCGCCAACATCTGCGCGCTGCCCGGCGATTCCGGCGGTGCCATCGTCACCGGCCGCATGGCCCTCGGCATCTCCAGCGCCTCGTCGGTCGCCGACTACCCGATCTGCGAAATCCCCAACATCATCGGCGCCATCACCGGCGACACCCCCCAGCTCTTCGCACAGCCGCTGAGCGTGGTCCTGTCGGACAACCCCGGCCTGGCGGTTCGCACGAACTGATGCCCTGGCGGGCAGTGAGCATGCCCTGAACGACGGTGGAGGCCGGTAGCGCTGGAGCTACCGGCCTTTGCCGTTTCTGGGTGGTCACTGTGTGGCGGGTTCCAGCCGTGTGGAACTGCCTTGGTGTTTTGTGCACCACAAAGGTGTTGGGCTGTATTTTTGGAGCGCTGGCGCGCTCGAGCGCGGCCCCTGGAGGGCCGCGAGTTAGCCACCGTTGCTCGCGCTGCGCGCATGCGCAACGGCGGCTAACTCGCGGCCGGGCCGCTACGCCGCTTCGCGGCGGTCCCTCCTCGAGGTCGGGACGTACGGGGCCGGGAGTGCGGTTATGACGGACTGAAAGTAGTGCCGGGTAGCTGGGAGTGCGGTGGCCACTGCACTCCAATGTGATCAGCTCTGAGCCGCCAAAGCCTGCTTGACCTGCGCCAACGTCGGATTCGTCGCAGTCGATCCATCCCGATACTTCACCGTCGGCACGACGTGGTTGCCGTTGTTGACGCTTCCCACGAAGTCGGCCGAGGCGGGGTCCTCTTCGATGTCGATCACCGTGTAGGTGATGCCCGCCTCGTCGAGCTGGGTCTTGAGGCGGCGGCAGTAGCCGCACCAGGTGGTGGAGTACATCGTCAGGTCAGGGGTTGTTTCGCTCACGCGATGTGCAACGTCTCGACCGGCCCTGGTGTTCCGGCCGGGTTCTTGTCGGCGGGCGCTGTCATGATGGTGGCCGTGTCAGCACTCGATCTCGCCGCCCTCGACCCGGAACAGGCCGCCGCGGTGCGGGCACCGAGGGGACCGGTGTGTGTGCTCGCGGGGGCGGGTACCGGCAAGACCAGGACCATCACCCACCGCATCGCACACCTGATCGCGGGCGGTCACGTGAAGGCCGACCAGGTCCTGGCGGTGACGTTCACCGCGCGCGCCGCGGGCGAGATGCGCGGCAGGCTGCGGGCGATGGGCCTCGGCGGTGACGCCGGGCAGGTGCAGGCACGCACCTTCCACGCGGCGGCGCTGCGGCAGCTGCGGTACTTCTGGCCGCAGGTCGTCGGCGATGTGCCGTGGCGGTTGCTCGACAGCAAGTTCCCCGTGGTCGCGCAGGCCGCCAACCGGGCGGGACTGGGCAGCTCGACCGAACTGATCCGCGACCTGCTCAGCGAGATCGAGTGGGCCAAGGCCTCGCTGATCGCCCCGGAGGACTATCCGGCGGCCGCTGCGAAATACCACCGTGACGCCCCCGTCGAGGTCACCCGGGTGGCCCAGGTCTACGCCGGGTACGAGTCGGCGAAGACTTCCGCCGACGGCCTGCTGCTCGACTTCGACGACCTGCTGCTGCACACCGCCGCCGCGCTCGAGGACTACCCGGCCGTCGCCGACGAATTCCGCGGCCGGTACCGCAGTTTCGTCGTCGACGAGTACCAGGACGTCACGCCGCTGCAGCAGCGGGTGCTCGACGCCTGGCTCGGCGAGCGCGACGACCTCACCGTCGTCGGTGACGCCAACCAGACCATCTACTCCTTCACCGGCGCCACCCCCAACTACCTCCTCGACTTCTCCCGCCGCTTCCCCGACGCCACTGTCATCCGGCTCGAACGCGACTATCGCTCCACCCCGCAGGTGGTGTCGCTGGCCAACCGCGTGATCGGGGCCGCGCGCGGCCGCATCGCGGGCACCCGGCTCGCGCTCGTCGGCCAGCGCCCCGACGGCCCGGAACCCGAATTCGCCGAGTACCCCGACGTGCCCGCCGAGGCCGCGGCCGTCGCGGGCAAGATCAAGAAGCTGATCGCCGCGGGCACACCGGCAGCCGAGATCGCGGTGCTCTACCGGATCAACGCCCAGTCCGAACCGTTCGAACAGGCGCTCAACGAGCGCGGTATCCCCTTCCAGGTGCGCGGCGGCGAAGGGTTCTTCCAGCGCCAAGAGGTGCGCCAGGCCGTACAGAAGCTGCGCCAGGCCGATACCCGCGACGACCTGCCCGACGAGGCGCGCAGCGGCGGCGGGCTCATCACGCTGGTCCGCGCCGAGCTGGCCTCGGTCGGGCTCACCGCCGAGGAACCCGCCGGCGCCCAGGCCAAGGAACGCTGGTCGGCGCTGCTCGCGCTGGTGCAGCTCACCGAGGAACTCGTCGGTCACGACCCGGAGATCGACCTCACCGGTCTGCTCCGCGAGCTCGCCACCCGCGCCGAGGCCAAACATCCGCCGACCGTCGAAGGCGTCACGCTGGCGTCGCTGCATGCCGCCAAGGGCCTGGAATGGGACGCGGTGTTCCTCGTCGGCGTCAGCGACGGCACGCTCCCGATCCAGCACGTGCTCGGCGACGACGGCAGCCCGGCCGACCAGGCGGGCCTGGAAGAGGAACGCCGGCTGCTCTACGTAGGCGTCACTCGCGCGCGCGAACACCTCACCGTCTCGTGGTCGCTGGCCCGCGCCGAGGGCGGCCGACGGGTGCGCAGGCGTTCCCGGTTCCTCAACGGTCTCGTCCCCGACGACTCGCCCGCCTCGCGCATCGCCGCGACGGCCACGGGTCCCAAGGACGCCGACGGCAAACGCCCACTGTGCCGGGTCTGCGCGAAACCGCTGATCGGCACCTACGCCTCGATGCTCGGCCGCTGCAGGCGCTGCCCGGCCGAACTCGACGCCGAATTGCTGGCGGCCCTGCAGGAGTGGCGCGCGGAGAAGGCGGAGGTCCTGCGCGTGCGCGACTTCGTGGTGTTCACCGACACCACCCTCACCGCCATCGCCGAACAGCTCCCCGCCGACGACAAGGGGCTGGCGGCGATCGCGGGCATCGGCCCGAAGAAGATCGAACAGTACGGCGCCGACGTGCTCGCGATCGTCGCGTCGCGGATGCGGGCAAAGACACAAAACCCCAGGTAGAAAATAGGTTGTCCGCTTATCGATCTTTGCCTATGGTGGACAGCACGCACCGAGAGTGATCTCGGCGCGTGGAAACTATCAGCACACGAGTTCAGGAGGGAGGCAGTCAGATGAACAGCAACACCGCATTCGTCGCGATGGGCAATCGCGACCTGGTGAACGAATTCATGGTGTCCGCCTCCCGGGGGGTCCTCGCTCTGCAGGGGACCGGTCTGTCCGGCGTCGATACCAAAGCTGTCCCGATGACTGTCATTCATCAGCACAGCCCTGTTCGTCTCCAGGACAAGCCCATTGTGGGTTGGCAGCCGACCGCCGTTCCGGCATCGGCAGACACGTTCGCCGATGAGGCCGGATACGCACCGGCGATCTTCGGCGGCGCAACCCGCCTCCGCGTCCACCCAGCGACCGTGCTCAGGTCTCGACACAGATGTCGAACTAGGTAGGAATTCCTCCCTAGACCTCCTGGCCACGGATCGCGAGAAGCGAAATCCGTGGCCATTGTTTTCGGCTCCTCAGCCGCAGGCTCCGGGTTCGCACACCGAACACCACGACCGCTGCAACGAGCTGAAGGAGAACGACGTGTTCACCGCCCAGGACTGGCCGACGGCCACTACTGACGTGACATGCCGAACCGTGGCGCAGACCCCTCGCGTCCGTGAGGTCACCACCAAGACCCTGCCCTGCCGGGCCGGAAACCCCGATCTGTGGTTCGCCGAGAGCCCCACCGATCTCGAGCAGGCCAAGCAGCTGTGCGCCTCCTGCCCGATCCGTAAGGGCTGCCTGACGGCGGCCATCGACCGCGGCGAGCCGTGGGGTGTCTGGGGCGGTGAGATCTTCGACCAGGGTGTTGTGATCGCCCGCAAGCGCCCGCGCGGTCGCCCGCGCAAGGTCGCGATCTCGGCATGAGCGGTCAGCGGCCGGAGGCGGCAGCGGAGCGTAACCACGTAGGCCGCCCGAGCATGCCGCATGAACACAGCATGAACCCCGGAAAAGGGTTGTACCGCAAGCGAACCGCTCACCGTGCGTCGGTGGGCGGTTCGTTTGTTCTGTGCGGCTAGGAGGCTTGCTCGGCGGGGAAGCCGGGCACCCAGGTGCGGACCAGCCGCATGAAACCGAGTTCCGCGTCGAGCTGGGCGAGGATGCCGACGGAGCCGCCGAGCACCCGGAAGACCATCACATATTCCGCCGGGAGTTGCAGCGCCCGAGCGGTTTTCATCTCCGGACTGGAGAATTCCGATGCCTTGCCCGCGACCCGCTGCATCCAGGCCCTGGTGAAATGGAAGGTGTCGGTGCGGATGGGGTCGCTGAACGGGCGCAGGTAGGCCTCGATCTCCTCGTGCGTGACCTTGCGACCCGGAATCACCCAGCCGTGCTCGTAGAGCAGCCGGGTGAGGGCCTCGTGGTCCTCGGTGACCGCGAGCGCCAGCATCTCGCCGAGGATGCGGGGGAAGCCGTCGGGCATCGGCGCGCAGGCACCGAAGTCGAGGACCGCCAGCTTGCCGTCGGGCCGCACGAGGAAGTTACCCGGATGGGGGTCGCCGTGCAGCAGGCCGGCCAGCTCGGGGGAGGAGAAGTGGAAGGTGCCCATCAGCTCGGCGATCCGATTGCGTTGCGCGCGGGTGCCTTCCGGGTCCTCGGCGCCCGCCTTGATCAGCGCGGAGACCGGTGTGCCGTCCAGCCATTCGGTGACGATCACCTTCGGCGCACCCGCCACGACCTTGGGGACCACGATGTGCGGGTGCCCGTCGAAGGCGGCGGCGAAGCGGCGCTGGTTGGCCGCCTCGATGCGATAGTCGAGCTCTTCCTCGGTGCGCTCGGTGATCTCGGCGAGCAGCGGCTTCACGTCCGCGCCGGGGATCACCGACGCCAGCAGACCCGACATCCGCGACAGCGTCTTCAGGTCGGCGCGCAGCGCCTCGTCGGCACCGGGGTACTGCACCTTCACCGCCACCGCGCGCCCGTCCGACCACACCGCCCGGTGCACCTGACCGATGCTGGCCGACGCGGCGGGGGTGTCGTCGAAGGACTGGAAACGATCACGCCACTTGGTGCCGAGCTGCTGGTCCAGGACCCGGTGCACCGTTTCGATCGGCATCGGCGGTGCGGCGGCCTGCAACTTGGTGAGGGCCTCGCGATAGTGCTCGCCGAATTCCTCCGGCACGGCGGCTTCCATCACACTCAGGGCCTGGCCGAACTTCATCGCGCCGCCCTTGAGTTCACCGAGCACGGCGAACAACTGCTCGGCGGCCTTCTGGTTCAATCCGGCGTTGATCTGCTGCTTGTCACCCCCGACGAGCTTCTTGCCGAACCCGACGGCGGCTCGCCCCGCGATGCCGAGCGGAATTTTGGCCAACTTGGCATTGCGGCTGGAGCTGCGGCGCACGATCTCGGACACGCTACCCATCATGGCCGAACCTGCGGCCGCTGTGCCATGGGAATGCTCACACCGGCGATCATCGGGCCACCTCCGCACGATGACCGGCCAGTGTCCGGCAGCCGCACTCCGGGTGCGGTGGCCACGGTCTGCGGTGCAGTTCGTGCGAATCGAGGTCGAGTTCCATGGTGGCGTCCAGGGTCGCGGGCCGTCGTCGCGGTGAGCATTCGACGATGGCTTCCAGCTCGCCGAGCGCCAGTGCGGTGGTCGCCGCCACGCCTGCGGGGGAGGCGTGGCCGGTGCGGCCGAGCAGTTGCGCCGCCAGGTGCGGCCAGTCGTGGTCGAGGCCCGCACGGGTGAGGTCGGCACACCGCAGGCAGCTGGTCTGACCGGGCAGGACGAGGGGACCGACGACGCCGATACCGTCGCGCACCCGCACCTGCAGGTGCGGCACCCGGCGCAACACCAAGTCGACCGACAGGCGCGGGTCGATCATCAGCGCGTCGGTGAGTACCACCAGATCGCAGCCGGGGACACCGACCACCACCTCGGGGCGGAACGTGCGCGATCGAGAGGGCCGGAAACCCATGCGGCGCAACCCGATCGTCACCGCGTCCGACAACGGGCCGAGCCCGTGCACGGTGATCGACCGGATCTTGGCCTGTTTGCGCTCGGGTTGCAGCAGCAGACCCGCCCGGTCGATCGCGGTGAGCAACGCGACGGTGCGCTCGGGGGAGATACCGAATTCTCCGGCGCGCCAGATGATCTGCGGCCGCGACTGCAGACCGTCGAGCAGCCGGAGGAAGGCGAGCACCGTGCCGGTGTCGAGCTCGGTGGTCTCGAGGACGAGCGCGCGTTCGGGGTCCCAGCCCAGTTGCACCGTGCCCGACGGCCGGACCAGGGTGGTCACCCTCGGGTGCAGCATCGGGCCGCGCAGTGGTGTTGTGGTCGTCATGCCAGAAGTATCGGCATCGCCTCGGCTGCGACCAGGGCCCGAAAGCCCAGTTATCCACAGGTTTTGGGCGTGTCGTTTCGACGATCTCACCTTGTGAACAGACGATGTTCCGCCCGTCGTCACGGCGATTCGAGACCGCGCCACGCCGAAAAGCCGTGTCGCGCAACCGCCGACGGCAAGTTGTTCACCGCCGGTGGTCGCGCACCGTCACGAGTGGTCGGAGTCCGGGTCGTCGCCGGTGTCGTCGGACTTCTTCTCGTCCTGCTGCGCCTGGTCGCGCTCGCGGGCCTCGGTCTCGGCGAGTTGGGCCAGCGGATCGTCGAAAGCGCCTGTGCCGCCGCCGATCACGGAGTCGATGAACCCGGCGGGGGAGTCGAGATCGGTGGAATCGGGCAGCAGGTCGGGGTGTGCCCACACTCCGTCGCGACGCTCCATGCCCGCGTCGTCGGTGAGCCTGCGCCACAGCGCCGAGGCCTCACGCACCTTGCGCGGGCGTAGCTCGAGACCGACCAGCGTCGCGAAGGTCTGCTCGGCGGGCCCACCGGTCGCCCGGCGGCGACGCAGCGTCTCCGACAGCGCCGTCGCACCGGGCAACCGCTCGCCGACCGCGTCGGCGACCACCACGTCCACCCAGCCTTCGATCAGCGCCAGCAGCGTCTCCAGCCGTTCCAGCGCGGCCTTCTGCTCGGGCGTGGTCTGCGGTTCGAAGGTGCCCTGCGAGAGCAGTTCCTCCAGCTTGGACGGATCGCTGAGCATCATCGGATCGATGTTCTGGGCGGCATCCTCCAGCGCGGAGAAGTCCATCTTGATGCCGCGCGCGTACGCCTCGACCGCACCGAGTACCTGCTGACGCAGCCACGGCACATGCGCGAACAGCCGCTGGTGCGCGGCCTCACGCGCGGCGAGGAACACCATGATCTCGCTCTCGGGCTGCTCGAGTCCCTCGCTGAACGAGGCGATCGCGCTCGGCAGCAGCGCCGCGGTTCCGGCCGGTCCGAGGGGCAGACCGATATCGGTGGAGGTGAGCACCTCCTTGGCCAGCTGACCGAGCGCCTGGCCCAGCTGCGAGCCGAACGCGAGCCCACCCATCTGACCGAGCATGCCGACCATCGGACCGGCGAACTGCTTGGCCTCCTCGGGCAACTGCGCGGTCCACATGCCCGAGATCTGCTCGGCCACCGGGTCGCACAGGCGCTTCCAGGTGGGCAGCGTCTCCTCGATCCAGTCGTTGGCCGTCCACGCCACGGTCTTGCTCGCACCCGCCGGAAGGACGGTCGAACCGTCGAGCCACAGCTCGGCCAGGTGCGCCGCGTCGGCGACGGCGGAGGAGGTCTTCGCGGCGATCGGTGCGACGGTGGCACCGAGCTGCTGACGCGCCAGCCGCTTGGCCACGTCGTAGTTGACCGGGCCGGACTGGGCGCCGCCCGGGCCGCCACCCTGGCTCATGCCGCTGATCATCTGGCCGAGCTGGGTCAGCATCTGACCAAGCTGCGACGGGTCGAAGCCGCCCGTGCCGCCCGCCCCGAAACCGAACGGATCCGATCCGCCGGGTCCGTTCGCCTCGTCGCGACGCTTACCGGACTCGTCGTCGTCGCGGTTCGAGAAGCCGAAGGGGTGATCGCTCATGCCTCTTACGTTACGCGGGACCTGCCGGTCCACGGTGTTCGCGCATCGCGAAATCCTCGGCAGGGCCGACGGCGCAAAAGCGTGGCACTGCCGTCGCCCGGCGAAGGTGATCACTACTGTGGTCGGAGTGAATCGTCGGATCCTCACCCTGATCGTGGCCCTGGTACCCGTCCTCGTGCTCGGCGTGGTCGGCAGTGTGGTCACCGTCCCGTTCGTCGCACTCGGCCCCGGCCCGACCTTCGACACCCTCGGCCAGGTCGACGGTAAGCAGGTGGTCGACGTCACGGGCGCACCCCTCGATCCGACCACCGGTCAGCTCAATATGACGACCGTTTCGGTGCGCGACGAACTGAACCTGTTCGAAGCGTTCGGCTTCTGGGTGAGCGGTGAACACGGCCTCGTCCCGCGCGCCGAGGTGTACCCGCCCGGCGTGTCGCGCGAAGAGGTCGACAAGTCCAACCAGCAGGACTTCAAGGACTCCGAGAGCAATGCCGAGGTCGCCGCGCTGCACCACCTGAAGCTGCCGACGGTGGTCCTGGTGCGCGGTGTCGTCGAGGACGGCCCGGCCAAGGACATCCTCGCCGCCGACGATCAGATCATCAGCATCGACGGCAAGCCGATCACCGCGCCCCAGGAAGTGATCGACCTGGTCGGCACCAAGGGACCCGGCGACGTCATCACCGTCGTCTACCGGCGCGGCGACGTCGAGCAGACCACCCCGATCACCCTCGCCGCCCGCCCCGACGACAGCAACAAGGGCTACCTGGGCATCGGCCTCGGTGAGGGCGGGCGCCCGCCGCTGAAGGTGGAGTTCAACCTCGCCGACATCGGCGGTCCCTCGGCCGGGCTCATGTTCAGCCTGGCCCTGATCGACAAGCTCTCACCCGGCGAACTCAACGGCGGCAAGTTCGTCGCGGGCACCGGAACCATCGATCAGGACGGCAAGGTCGGCCCGATCGGCGGCATCCAGTACAAGATGATCGCCGCGCGTGAGGCGGGCGCCGAAACCTTCCTCGTGCCCGCCGCCAACTGCAACGAGGCAGCTCAGCGCATCCCCGAGGGGCTGCGACTGGTGAAGGTCGACACCCTCGACACCGCGATCACCGCCCTGTCCGACATCGAAGCAGGCCGCGAACCAATCAGCTGTGCATGATGGCGGCTGGCGCCGCGGTTCTCGGCGCTAAACCCCCGCCTCTTCCCTCCCTCCGGGCACTCCTTCGTCGCACCCTCCGGTCAGTCCAGAGGCGGGGGACGCGCCGAGAACTCGGCAGTTGATCACTCGAGAGTGTGGTGCAAGGCCTCGACGAGGCCCGGGGCCAGGTTCGGGTAGGTGCGCAGGTCGAGGTCGCCGAAGCCGTCGTCGTCCTCGGGGCGGATCTGCAGCAGGCACAGCGACGCGCCCTGGCGCAACACGCCCGCGATGAGGCGGGCATCGCGGCGGCCCGGGTGGGCGTGGGCGGCGGCGCGCCCGGCCGCGTCGGCGGCTTCGTCGTCGGCGAGCAGCGGAACGAGCGCCTCGTCCAGATCGCTCTCCGCGTCCGGCGGCAGCACCACGATCTCCTGGACGAGCACGCAACCCTCGACCGCGGGCGGCCAGGTGGTGGTGGCCAGGAATTCGTCGAGCGCCATCGAACCGCCGGTGATGTCGTCGGGGAAGGCTTCCTGGGCCACGGGTGTCAGTTCGCTGCCGTCGTCGAGCTGATCCTGCAGATCCGGTTCGGCCGCGGCCAGGTCGGCGGTCGGCACCAACGCGAACATCTGCGGCGGATTGCCCCAGCCCTCGGCGTCGGCGAACTCGACGACCTCGCGCACACAGCGGGCGAGGAGAACTTCGGCGTGCTCGTCATCGGTCACCCGACCATCCAATCATTTTCGGCCCTGCCGCTTGCACGGTGTCCGATTTCCGTAGAGTGGGCGCCAACGATCCCGAACAGGATCACCCGCAACATCGGACTGCGGTGTCCGCGCCCGGAATCGGTCGCGGAACCGCCGGAGCATGGAGAGTGGCACCGTGGGCATGCGGCCCCCCACCGGCTTACCTTCGTTGTCCCGACGCAGCCGTGTGCTGCTGGTGACGGCTGTCGTCCTCGCGGCGCTGCTGCTGCTCGGGCCCCGCCTCACCGACGCCTATACCAACTGGTTGTGGTTCGGCGAGGTCGGCTATCGCAGTGTGTATCTGGGCGTGTTGCGCACCAGATTCATCTTGTTCGTCGTGATCGGCCTGTTCGTCGGGCTCGTGGTGTGGGCGGCGCTGCTGCTCGCCTACCGTTCGCGTCCGGTGTTCGTACCGGTCGCCGGGCCCAACGATCCGATCGCGCGCTACCGCACCACCGTGATGGCGCGGCTGCGCTGGTTCGGCATCGGCATCCCGGTGCTGCTCGGCCTGCTGTCGGGCCTGGTGGCGCAGTCGAATTGGGCAACGGTGCAACTGTTCCTGCACGGCGGCGACTTCGGTCAGCAGGACCCGCAGTTCCATCTCGACATCGGGTTCTACACCTTCGACCTGCCGTTCTACCGGATGGTGCTGAACTGGCTGTTCGTCGCGGTGGTCATCGCGTTCTTCGCGAACCTGGTGACCCACTACGTGTTCGGCGGGCTGCGCCTGGCCGGACGCGAGGGCGCGCTCACCCGTGCCGCACGGGTGCAGCTGGCCGTGATCGCCGGCATCTTCGTGCTGCTCAAGGCCGTGGCGTACTGGTTCGACCGGTACGACCTGCTGTCGAGCACACGCAAGGAACCCACCTTCAGCGGTCCGTCGTTCACCGACATCAACGCGGTACTGCCTGCCAAGCTGATCCTGCTGTCCATCGCGGTGATCTGCGCGATCGCGTTCTTCGCAGGCATCGTCCTGCGCGATCTGCGGGTGCCCGCGATGGCGGCGGCGCTGCTCGTGCTCTCCTCGATCCTGGTCGGGGCGGTGTGGCCGATGGTCGTTGAGCAGTTCTCGGTGCGACCCAATGCCGCCGAAAAGGAAAGCCAGTACATCGAGCGCAATATCCAGGCCACGCGCGAGGCGTACGGCATTACCGACGACAAGGTCGAGTATCGCGACTACCAGGGAGTGAGCACCAAGAGCCCGCTCGAGGTCCCCGCCGACGCGGCGACCATCGGCAATGCCCGGCTGTTGGACCCGAACATCCTCTCGCCCACGTTCACCCAGCTGCAGCAGCGCAAGAACTTCTACGGCTTCCCGGAGTCGCTCGACATCGACCGCTACAACGTCAACGGCGAGCTGCAGGACTACATCGTCGCCGCGCGCGAGCTGCATCCGGCGGCACTGTCGGGTAACCAGAAGGACTGGATCAACCAGCACACCGTCTACACGCACGGCAACGGCTTCGTCGCCGCACCCGCCAACCGCGTGAACAAGCCGCAGTCCGACGCGCAGAGCGCCTCGGGTGGCAGCGATTCGGGCTATCCGCTGTTCACGGTGAGCGACCTGTTCACCGAGAAGGACAAGCAGCAGATCAAGGTCGACCAGCCGCGCATCTACTTCGGCGAACTGATCTCCCAGACCGACCCCGACTACGCCATCGTCGGTACCGCCGAGGGTGAGGCGCCGCGCGAATACGATTCCGACACCGCGCAATTCACCTACGACGGCAGCGGCGGCGTGCCGGTGGGCAACTGGTTCAACCGGTTGGCCTTCGCCGCCAAGTACGCCGAGCGCAACATCCTGTTCTCCTCGGCGATCAGCGAGGACTCCAAGATCCTGTTCAACCGGTCGCCGCGCGACCGGGTGCAGAAGGTGGCGCCATGGTTGACCACCGATGGCAACGCCTACCCGGCGGTCGTCGGTGAGCGCATCGTGTGGATCGTCGACGCCTACACCACCCTCGACAAGTACCCCTACGCGCAGTCGACCTCGCTCGACGGCGCCGTCGAGGACAGCATCGACAAGAAGACCGGCCGGGCGATCCCGCGCAAGGAGGTCAGCTACATCCGCAACTCGGTGAAGGCGACCGTCGACGCCTACGACGGCACCGTCACCCTGTACGAGACCGACACCAACGACCCGGTGCTCAACGCCTGGCAGGGTGTCTTCCCGGATGCGGTGAAGCCCGAGAGCGAGATCTCGGCGGAACTGCGCGCCCACTTCCGCTACCCGGAAGACCTGTTCAAGGTGCAGCGCGAGATGCTCACCAAATACCACGTGGACAACCCGCGCGAGTTCTTCACCAACAACGCGTTCTGGTCGGTGCCCAGCGATCCGACGATCGAGGGCGGCACCTTCAACCAGCCGCCGTACTACGTGCTGCTCGGTGATCCGAAGACGAACAAGCCGGTGTTCAACCTGACGTCCTCGATGGTCGGCTACAACCGCGAGTACCTGTCGGCCTACATCTCGGTGCGGTCGGATCCGGAGGGCTACGGCAAGTTCACGGTGCTGCAGCTGCCCGGCGAGACGCAGACGCAGGGTCCGCAGCAGACGCAGAACTCGATGACCACCGCCGACGCGGTGTCACGGGAGAAGACGCTGCTGTCGAACTCGAACAAGATCCGCTACGGCAATCTGCTCACCCTGCCGGTGGCCGACGGCGGCATCCTGTACGTGGAACCGTTCTACAACGAACGCAACACCGGTTCGTCGACGTTCCCGCAGCTGCTGCGCGTGCTGGTGAGCTACCGCGACTCCGGTGGCGGTGTGAAGGTGGGTTACGCGGCGACCCTGGCCGACGCGCTCAATCAGGTGATCCCGGGCGCCGGTTCGCTGGCGACCCCGTTCGGCGGCGACCCGTCGGTGAAGCCGAAACCGGGCGCGACCCCGCCGGTCGACCAGGGCTCGACTCCGCCCGCCGGTGGCGTTGTTCCGCCGCCGCCCGCGTCGGGCACCCCGTCGACGCCGACTCAGGAAGCCGCCGCGGCCGAGCTGAGCCGCAAGATCGAGGCGGTGCGCACCGCGATGCGCACGGGCAACTTCGCCGATTTCGGTAAGGCGCTCGAGGAACTGGACAAGGCCGTGCAGGCCTACCAGGACGCGGGCGGCCGGTAACGGTTCGCGACACAAGAAGGCCCCGCCGGAATCGGCGGGGCCTTCTTGCTGCAGGGGGAAAAGTGGATCAGCCGGCGATCTGCGCGATCAGCGGGGCGTTGGCGTTGAGCAGGTCCTGGTACTGACCGGCGACACCGTACTGCTCGGCCAGGGCGCGGCCCGCGGCGGTCGCCTGGTCGACGGCGGCGCGCACCTCGCTGGGGGCCTCGGCGGGCAGCTCGACCGGGAGCTCGACGGCAGGCTCCTCGACGGGGGCCGGGATGGGCTCGGGCTCGGCGGCCTGCAGGTACCGGCCGCAGTGCGGCCACGCGCCGACACCCTGGGTGGCGAGCACGTTCTCCGCGACGCGGATCTGCTCTTCCTTGCTCGCGGTGTGGGCCGAGCCCTGTCCGCCGTTGGCAGCCCAGGTGCTCTGCGAGAACTGCAGGCCACCGTAGTAACCGTTGCCGGTGTTGATGCCCCAGTTGCCACCGCTCTCGCACTGGGCGACGCCGTCCCAGTTGTGGGCGGCGGCGGAGGCGGTGCCGGTGGCGAGGCTGAACGGAACGGCAACCAGGGCGCCGGTGACGGCGGCGACGCCGAGGGCACGGGTGCGGAATTTCCGGGTTTCAGTCATGGGGGAGACGCTAACCAAGAATTGCGGGCCGATCACATCTTGATAACGGACACGTTGTGTGATTGGAACAGTTGTCTTTTCGAGGTTTATGCGGTGTATCCGGCGGGAATGCATAAGTGCCGAGTGGTTTGTGATCGCACCGTTATGTGCCCGAGATCACGGCGAAATAGTGATACCGGTCACCGATCCGGATGCGCGCTCCGGGTTCGACCAGATTCGGGTGATGGTCATCACAATTGAACGCTCTGTCGACGATCCCATGTCCGTGAAGATCGCTCCGCAACCGCGAAAAACCCTGCCTGACCTCACGATTTGGCATCTGCGCTAACCCATGTGTAATGTTGTATTCACCGACGCGGGGTGGAGCAGCTCGGTAGCTCGCTGGGCTCATAACCCAGAGGTCGCAGGTTCAAATCCTGTCCCCGCTACAAACGAAGACGGTCCTGACCACAAGGTCAGGACCGTCTTCTTTTTTGTCCAGGCGCCGCACGGCTGAGTCTCGCGACCCTGTCGACCATCACCGCTCCCGCTGTTGACCGTCGGTGACATGTACAAGGACGCAGCCGAGACCATGTTGCCCAGGGATTCCCCGGCATAGGTTCGAGACGGCCTCGATGGCCGCGTGGGGTCGACCGCCCCACGCTTCGGCTGATGCTCCTGGGGAGGGACCACATGTCGCGGCCCGGTAGTTTGCGAACCTGCGCGATCACCGCGCTCGCCGTCGCGGCGGCGCTCACGGCAGCCCCGGCCTGGGCAGGGCCGTCGCTGGTCGACGACGTTCTGCCCGCCCCAGCGCTGCCCGCGGCATCCACACAACTGGTCAAGGACCTGCCCGCCGACGTCGCCGCCCTGTGGCAAGCCACCCGCGCCACCCCGACCGGCGACCCTCTGTTCGACGCCTGGCCCGCCGACCTCGCGGACCGGCGCCCGGGAGAGATCATCGAACAGCGCGATGTGACGGCCACGGCGGCGCCGTTCGCGGTCGTGCCGATCCAGCAGGCCGTGCTGCTGAAGTTCCGCACCACCGACTCGCGCGGCGCGCCGTCCTTCGCGACCGCGACCCTGCTCATTCCCGCTGCCGCGCCCCCGTCCGGAACGACCAGGCAGGTGGTGGTCAACGCACTGCCGATCAACTCGCTCGGCGCGTCCTGCACGCCGGGATACGGGCTCGCCCACGGTGCCCACCCGAAATTCAACATGGGCGACCTCTTCCCACCGACGATGGCCTGGGCGCTGAACCGGGGCCATGCGGTGCTCGTGCCCGATCACGAGGGACCGTTGATGGCGTACGCGGAGCCGACGGTCGCCGGGCACGCGGTGCTCGACGCGATCCGCGCGGTGCGTGCGGTGCGCCCCGAGGTATTCGGCGACAGCCGGTTCGCCGTCGGCGGATACTCCGGCGGCGCGATCGCCGCCTACGGCGCCGCCGTGCTGCAACCCGAATACGCGCCCGAACTCGGCGACGCGCTCGCCGGCGTCGCCATGGGCGGGCTGATCAGCGACTATCCCGCCATCGCCGCCCGCTTCAACGGCAGCTTCGCCTCCGGAATCCTGATGGCCGCGGGCTTCGCCGTCGCCCGCGAACACCCCGCCCTGCTCGCCCAGCTGAACCATCTCGGTCAGTGGGTGGCGACCTCGCCGATCCGCGACCTCTGCGGCGACAGCAACGGCCCGCTCGGTCTGCTCGGCCTCCCGGTGGACGTCGGGATGTCACCACCGAACCCGCTCGCCTCCGACGCGATCCGGGAGATCTTCACGCGCACCGACCTAAGCGGCCGCACCGCCGACGCGCCGCTGTACATCTATCACGGGCAATTCGATTTCGGCGTACCACCGGAGCAGGGTCTCGCCGTCGCCAGGCGGCACTGCGCCGGCGATACGCAGGTGGTCTTCCGGTCGTTGCCCACCGAACACAGCCTCGGGATGATGGCGGGCTGGCCCGGTGCGATGGAGTGGATGGATGCCCGGCTGACCGGGACACCAGCGCCGCGAGAGTGTCCCTGACCGTGGCCGTGCGGCAAAGCCGACGGCGCCGCCCCTGGTGGGAGTCGGCGCCGTCGGCGGTAGGGCGGGTGGTCAGGCGTCGAGGTCGCTGGCCACCAGTTCGGCGATCTTGTCGAGCGTCGGCTGATCGTCGGAGCTGATGACGACCTCCGCGCCCTGACCCGCGCCGAGGGTCATGATCATCAGCGCCGACCCGGCATCGACCGGATCACCGCCCGTGAGCGCGATGGTGACGGGCACACCCGCCGCGCCCACCGCCTCCGCGATCAGGGCGGCGGGGCGCGCGTGCAGGCCGACCGAGGAGCCGACGGTGACGGTGGTGCTTGGCATGGGTTTCTCCTTGTTGTGCGAGGTGACGTTGTGCGAGGGGGCTTACGCGGTGGCCAGAGCGGGTGACTTCTTGCCGGTGAACTCCTTGGCGAGGGTGACGCAAGCGGCGCCGACGACCGTGCCCGCCAGCACCGACACGATGAACCACAGCACGTGGCCGATGGCGAAGAACACGAAGATCCCGCCGTGCGGTGCGCTCAGAGTGACCTCGGTGGCCATGACCATGCCACCGGTCACCGCGCCGCCGACCATCATCGACGGCAGCACCCGCAGCGGGTCGGCCGCGGCGAACGGGATAGCGCCCTCGGAGATGAACGAGGCGCCGAGCAGCCAGGCCGCCTTGCCGTTCTCCCGCTCGGCCTCGGTGTAGAGCCGGGGCCGCAGCGTGGTCGACAGCGCCATCGCGAGCGGCGGAACCATGCCCGCCGCCATCACCGCGGCCATGATCCGCAAGGTGGTGTTGTCGGTGACCGACAGGCCCGCGGCGGCGAACGAGTAGGCCGCCTTGTTCACCGGCCCGCCCAGATCGAAGCACATCATCACGCCGAGGATCACCCCGAGCGCGATCGCCGAACTACCCGAAAGACCGCCGAGCCAATCGGTGAGCGCGTCGGTGACCGCCGCCAGCGGCTTGCCGAGCAACACGAACATCAGCACACCGACGATCAGCGACGCCAGCAGCGGAATCACCACCACGGGCATCAGTCCGCGCGCCCACGTGGGGACGGGCAGTTTGCTCACCCACAGCGCCGCGAAACCACCGATCAGACCGCCGACGAGGCCGCCGAGGAAGCCCGCGCCGACGACGAGGGCGATCGCGCCCGCCGTGAAACCCGGCGCCAGACCCGGCCGGTCGGCGATGGCGAAGGCGATGTACCCGGCCAGCGCCGGAACGAGGAAGCCGAACGCGAGCACACCGATCTGGTTGAGCACGGCCGCGAAATAGGTGGCCAGACCGCCGTCGGGCAGGTCGGTGAGCGAGTTGTTCAGCACGATGTCTTTGGCGCTGTCGGAGATCTCGTAACCGCCGAGCAGGAAACTCAACGCGATCAGCAGACCGCCCGCCGCGACGAACGGGATCATGTAGCTCACGCCGGTCAGCAGGATCTGCCGCAGCCGCGTACCCCACCCGATGCCCTTGGCCGCCGGCTCACCGGTCCTGGGTGCTGCCCCGCCGACCGTGGCGGCGCCGGGGGTCCGTGCGGCCGCGACCGCCTCGGCGATCATCGTGTCCGGTTCGTTGATGGCCCGCTTCACGCCGGATTCGACGACCGGTTTCCCCGCGAACCGGCTCCGATCCTTCACTCCCACATCGGTGGCGAAGATGACCGCGTCGGCGTCGGTGATGGTTCCCGGATCGAGTTTGTCCCCGCCGCTGGATCCCTGCGTCTCCACCGCGAGGTCGACGCCTGCCCGCTCCGCGGCGGCGGCGAGGGAATCGGCGGCCATATAGGTGTGGGCGATGCCGGTCGGGCAGGCCGTGACCGCCACGATCTTCATCGGTGTTCCTGCGCCGGCGGTCTCACTCGCGTCGCCTCGACGAGTCGTGCCGTCGGCACCCGCCGCAGCAGCGGCTGCCGCTGCTCCCCCGGCTGCCGCTGCTCCACCGGTCGCCGCCTTGTTCAGGTCAGTCGCGTCAGCAGGGGTACCCGCGCCACCGCTCGATTCCGCATGACCGGCGGCATCGGATGAGTCAGCAGCATCCTCACCGGGCGCGGAAGTCCCTCCCGTATCGGTCGCGCCCGCGCCGGACGATGAGGCAGTGGCCGCACCCGTACCGACAGCATCGGTCGTGTCGGCTGCCGTTGATGCCGCACCAGTGGCACTGGTCGCACCCGCTGCCGAAACGCCCGCGCCCGTGGTCGTGGGGGCGCTGGACGCGGGCGGGGGATTGATGACCCCGTCGACCAACGCGACAACCTCGGCGGGTGTGGCGGCCGAGCGAAGGTCGTTGACGAAGGCAGGGCGGACCAGCGCCCGAGCCAGGGACGACAGCAGCTTCATGTGGTCCGCACCCGCGCCTTCGGGGGCGGCGATGAGGAACACCAGGTCGGCCGGTCCGTCGGGTGCGCCGAAGTCGACGCCGGGAGAGAGCCGGGCGAAGGCGAGCGAGGGGGCGGTGACGGCAGCGGCCCGGCAGTGCGGGATGGCGATGCCGCCGGGTAATCCGGTCGCCGATTGGGCCTCCCGGTTCAGCGCGGCTTCGCTGACGGCGCCCGCGTCGGTGGCCCGGCCCTGCGCGGCCAGGGTGCCCGCCAGTGCGGTGATGACCGATTGCTTGTCGGCGCCGAAGTCGGCGTCGAGCGTGACCAGGTCTTGGGTGATGATCGAATCGGCCATCGTCGTGTCTTTCCGGTGTCGGGTGGAGCGGGATCGAACGGGAGGTCAGCTGGTCGCGGTGTCGCCCAGTGCCTTCGGCAGCGCGTCCGGGAGCGGGTGGGCCATGACGGCTTCGAGCAGGATGTCGGCGGGCCCCGGCAGTTCCGTACCGGGCAGCGCGGTGGCGGCGCTGCCGTAGGCGACGGCGGCGCGCAGCCGATCGGCCGGGTCGAGGCCCGCCAGATCGGCGAGCAGGTACCCCGCCAGTGCGGAATCGCCGGCACCGACCGTGCTGCGCGCGACGATCGGCGGCGCACCGGCGAACCAGGCGCCCTCGGCGGTGACCAGCACCGCTCCCGCCGCACCGAGGGTGGCGAGCACGGCACCGACGCCGTGCTCGATCAGTGACGTGGCGGCCTGCGCCGCGGCCGTGGGATTCTCGAGGTCGACAGCGTCGAGGCCCGTGAGCTGGGCCAGCTCCTCGCTGTTCGGTTTGATGAGATCCGGTGCGGCAGAGCCGGGTTCGTCGAAGAGGGCGAGCAAGGGTGCCTCGGAGGTGTCGACCGCGATCCTGGCCGAGCCGGTGGCCGACAGCTCACCCACGAGCCGCGCGTACCAATCCACGGGCACACCGGGCGGCAACGAACCGGACAGCACGACCCACGAAGCGCCCGCGGCTGCTTCCGCCAGCGCGCCGGCGAGTGCGTCGAGTTCCGGTGCTCGCAGCGGATGCCCGGGCTCGTTGATTTTCGTTGTGGTGCCGTCGATTTCGGCGATCGTGAGATTGGTCCGTGGGGCGCCACCGGTCGGCACGGCACGGAACGCCATGCCCGCGCCGCGCAATCCGCTCACCACCGGGTCGTCCTCGGTGCCCGGCAGTACGGCGAGCGCGGAAACCCCGCCCGAGGTGAGCACGCGTGCCACGTTGACGCCCTTGCCGCCGGGCTGGGAGGTGACGTTCGCCGCGCGGTGCACCTGCCCTCGGCGCAGCGGTTCGGTGAGTGTCACCGTCCGGTCGACACTCGGGTTCGCGGTCAGTGTGACGATCATGCGAGCACCACTTCGATTCCCTCGGCGATCAGTTTGTCGTGTGCGGCGGACGGAATGTCGGTGTCGGTGACCAGCACGTCGATATCGGCGGTGGTACCGAAGCTCACGAAGTCCTCGCGCCCGATCTTGGAGGCGTCGGCGACGACGACCACGCGGTCGGCGGCCGCGATCATGGCCCGCTTCACGGCGGCCTCCTCCGGGTCGGGGGTGGACAGCCCGTGCCGAACGGTGAGCGCGTTGGTACCGACGAAGGCGACGTCGACGCGCAATTCGCCGAGTACGCGCAGGGTTTCGGCTCCGACGGCGGCCTGGGTGACACCGCGCACGCGCCCACCGAGCAGATGCGTCCGCACCCCGGCGTACCCGGTGAGGCGCGTGGCGACGGGCAGCGAGTTGGTGACGGCGACCAGATCCAGATCGACCGGAAGGGCGGCCGCGACCCGCGAGGTCGTCGTGCCCGCGTCGAACAGCACGCTGCCACCGGACGCGGGCAGGTAGCGCTGGGCGAGTTCGGCGATGCGGTCCTTCTCGGCGGCGCGGGTGCTGTCGCGTTCGACGGTGCCCAGCTCGATGGTGGTGAGCGCGCCCGCCCCGACCGCTCCGCCGTGCACCCGCCGGATCAGGCCGAGCCGGTCGAGTACGGCCAGGTCGCGCCGGACGGTTTCGGTGGTCACCCCGTATTTGTCGGCGAGTTCGGCGACGGAGACGCGACCGTGCTGCCCGACGAGGGTCGCGATGGCCTGCTGCCGTTCCTCGGCGTACATGGTTCCTCCGGTTCGTGAATGTGTGCTCATGTTGTTTTATGCCCACTTGTGTGGCTTTGTCAACGACTTTTGGTGAGCCGAGTCACAATCGTTGCCGACGGGCATGACGAGGCCGCGGCAGCCGGGGGAGAGAGACATCCGCATAACGCGGGCAGAACAGGAGGCGGCCGCACAATCGGGGCCGGGATGGGGCCGCGCGATGGGGCCTGCGCACGGCTGCGCGCTCTAGCGGCGCGTGAGCCGGAAGGGCCGAGCGTCGAACGCTCGGATCAAGAGGGGAGGGTCAGTCGAAGCCGAGGTCGCTGGTGAGCGGATCGCGTAACGCGCCTTCGGCGGCGCGTAGTCGATCGGTGACGGAGGTGAGCAGATCCATCGAATCCTGGGACAGGCCGAGGGCGAGCCGGGTCAGGTGGCGCACGCGGTCGCAGTTGATGCGTTCGGCCAGTGCTACATCCGGATCGGCGGGAGCGGCCGAGTGTTCGACGACGGTCACGACAGGGGCACTCACAATCTCGGAACGCGCTGCTGGGGGTAGGTGCTGCCTACGTTGGAGTATGACGCACCTTACATGGCCCCGGCGGCGCGCGAGGGCGGGTCGCGTGCGAAAGTTCAGCGATGAGTCAGTTCGCCGACTATCAGAACGAGATCTATCTCACCGCGCTCGGGGGCGTTCTGCCCGAATTCCCCATGGACTACGCCACTCTCGAGCGTAAGGCCACCGCCGCCCTGCCCGATACGCTGCTGCATTACATCGCCGGTGGCGCCGGTGACGAGCTCACCCAGCGCCGCAACGCCGAAGCCTTCGCCGACTGGGGGCTGCTGCCGCGCATGCTGGTCGGCGCGACTGAACGCGACCTCACCGTCAGCGCGTTCGGGCACACCTTCGCCAGTCCGTTGTTCCTGGCGCCGGTCGGCGTCATCGGCCTGGTCGGCGAGCAGGGACACGGTGACATCGCGATCGCCAAGGCTTCGGCGGAAACCGGTGTGCCCGCGATGTATTCGACGCTGATGGAAGATCCCCTGGAAGAGGTGCGCCCGCACGCGGGTGACACCCCGTCGTTCTTCCAGCTCTACACCCCCAAGAACCGTGAACTCGCGGAAAGCCTCGTGCACCGCGCCGAAGCCGCGGGTTACGCGGGCATCACCGTCACCCTCGACACCTGGGTGCCCGGCTGGCGCCCCCGCGACCTGTCCAGCGGCAACTTCCCGCAGCTGCGTGGCCATGTGCTGAAGAACTACACCAGCGACCCGGTGTTCCAGGCGATGGTCGGTTCCGACGACCCGAAGATGATTGTGCTGCACTGGGTTTCGACCTTCGGTCACTCGCTGACCTGGGACGACCTGACCTGGCTGCGCTCGCTCACCGACCTGCCGCTGATCCTCAAGGGCATCTCGCATCCCGACGACGCGCGCCGGGCCATCGACCTCGGCGCCGACGGCATCTACTGCTCCAATCACGGTGGGCGCCAGGCCAACGGCGGGCTGAGCGCGCTGGAAACCCTGCCCGAGGTCGCCGCCGCGTGTGACGGCCGGGTGCCGGTGCTGTTCGACTCCGGCGTGCGGTCGGGAGCCGACGTGGTGAAGGCGCTCGGACTCGGTGCGACGATGGTCGGTATCGGCAGGCCCTACGTCTACGCGCTGGCCCTGGGCGGGGTACGCGGTCTGGTGCATCTGCTGCGGGCCTACGCCGCCGAGGCCGACCTGCTGTTGGCCGTCAACGGCTACCCCGATGTGGCCGCCGTGCGCGCCAACATCCGCCCGAGCATCCACGGCAACGCCACCCGCGGCTGAGGTCCTCGGCCCCCAGAATCCGCTCCCGGGGCGGGTTTTGGGGGCAGGCCAACGGCCTCGACCGGAACTTGTCGGTGGGGTGCGGCATCATCAGGGGCACACCACGCTCTAGCACGCACCAACCTCCCGGAGTCCACGATGTCCTCGCCGAGCACCAAGTCCGCATCCCGTCGATCAGCTCCTCCGGTCCTGTCCGAGGCCGAGCTCGCGCGCATCGCAGGCGAGCTGGCCGAGGGCAAACCTCCGATGGTGTGGTTCACCTCTGCGGCCGTCGGCATCGAGGAGGGCAAGTCCGGCAAGATCGTCGCGCTCGGTGACCCGGCCGACGGCGACTTCCTGCAGGTGCGCCCGACCGGTTCCAAAGATGTGCTCTCGTTCGGCCCGAGCGAGGTGACGCTGACCAAGCCGGCCCGCGGGACTACCGTTGCGCCCGGCGGCGCCAAGCCCGCCACGCACCACGTTCCCGAGCCGAGCAACCGAAAGGACACCCCCGTGACCCAGCCCTCGTCTCCGCCGAGTGCCGCGCCGAAGCCCGCCGCGCCGCGTTCGCTCGCGCCCGTGCCCGACGAGGCCACCGCCGCCGCGAAACCGGCGGCGCCGCGTCCGGCCAAGGCCACGGCGGCGCGCAAGCCCAAGGCGCCCGAGGTCACCGTCACGCTCACCGGCACCGCCGACGGCGAATGGACCGTCGACGTCGTGAACGGCAAGAAGCGCAGCGTCAAGGGGCTCGCGGTGAACAGCGGCGCGGTCGCCCAGGCGGCCAAGATCCTGCACCCGGAGGTCGAGGAAGTGGTCGCCGGGATCCTGGAAGCCGCGCGGGAGGTGCAGCAGGCCAAGGTGGCTCAGCTGCAGGCCGAACTGGAGGCGGCCAAAAGGCTGCTCGCCGAACTAGGGGACTGACACCTCACACCGCCGTACTCGTCGGGTCGGCGGCGCGGCGCAGCGCCCGCCGGAAGCCCGGCCGGTGCATGTCGTCGTGAAAAGTCAGGCCGAGGCGGTGTTCCTTGGCGTGATACATGGCCGCGTCGGCCTCGCGGATCAGGTCGTAGACGGTGGTGTCGCTGGGCCGGGTGCGCACGCACGCCACCCCGATACTGGCGGTGATGGGGATTTCCCCGCAGCTCAGCTCGAAGGGCCGCACGAACGCGCCGAGCAGATGTTCGGCGAGGACCGCCGCCTCGGCGCGGGTGCGCGGGGAGAGGACGACGAATTCGTCGCCGCCGTAGCGGGCGGTCACATCGGTGCGCCGCGCCGTGCGACGGATACGTGACGCGGCCCGCGCGATCAGCTCGTCGCCGATCGCGTGGCCGTAACTGTCGTTGACCATCTTGAAGCCGTCGAGGTCGATGAACAACAGGCACAACGGCTTTCCCGCCCACTGCGTGCGCAGCCGCTGTGGTGCGCGCAGCAGTGCCGCCCGGTTGAGCAGTCCGGTGAGCACATCGTGGTCGGCCCGGTACTGGGCGCGGCGCTCGCTGAACTGACTGCGGGCGATGGCGCGTTCGCTGCGCACGAGCACCCCGACCAGCAGCGAGGTGAGCAGCAGGCAGATCACCATCCGGTCGCCCATGCCGAGGTCGGTGCCGACCACGCTCATCAGCGAGGCGCCGACCAGCGCCACCGCGATCACGCCCGCCCGCCTGCGCGACCGGTGCGGATGGGCTTCGGCGCCGTCGCGGCTCACGTCCATCGTCGGGTGCAGCGCGGCCAGCCCCGCCAGCAGATAGGCCAGCTGGTGCGGCACCAGACCGAATGGGTTCTGAGTCGCGAGAAAGCCTGCCGCCGAAAGGCTTTCGACCACTCCCGAGACCAGCACCGCGAGCAGTGCCACATGCAGCAGCCGCAGGGCGATATCCGACCGGGCGACGGTGACGAGCGAATGTGCCAGCGCGGTGAGCAGCAGCGCGTCGATCACCGGGTAGCTCACGGCGATCACCGCGTCGACACCGGTGTTGTGGCGCAGAATCGGCGAGATCAGGAACGTCCACGACGTCAGGAGCGCGCTGATCCCGATGAGGGTCGAGTCGAGCCAGGAGTCGCACGCACCGGCGAGTCTGCGCGGCTGCAACCAGCCGACGGCGGCCAGCGCGAGGCACACGTAGGCGGCCAGGGTGCTCAGATCGTCGGCCGGGTGCCAGGTGGTGTGCGTGTCAAGTTCACGGATCGTGGTGCCCGCGGCGAAAAGGGGGATGGACGTGGCGAGCAGACACCACGGCAGCCGGTTGGCGGGCCGGAACCGGCGCAGGCCGACGCCGATCATCGTCAGACTGCCCGCGGCCACGATCAGGAGCAGCAGGAACGACAGGGGCCGCCCGCCGAGCAGTGGTGCGATCGCGATGACACCCACCGCACCGAGCGAAGGCGTCCACCAGCGCGTACTACCCCGATGTGCTGTGCCGACCTTCATCAGATCCCCCTCGATCCGCCGCGACGCGCCGATGAACGTGGAGCCGGGGAATTCGGTTCGGGGTGTCGGCCGAGGAGCACCGAGTGTCGTTGTCCGAGTGGAATTCCCGGCCGGCGGGCGCGCCGACGCTGAAAAACCTTTACAACTGAGTCGATCATGACACGTCCCGCGCCGTCGCGATGGGGATTCGGCTGCCGCATGGGTAGACGGTGTTTGATGGTCTGCAGGGGTGGTGATCGGGGGGCGGTGAGAAGGGAGTGTGGGTGGACAGGTGGATCGCGCCGGGCCGGGTCAACATCATCGGCGAGCACACCGACTACAACGACGGGTTCGTGTTGCCGATCGCGTTGTCGCTCGGGGTGGTGTGCGCGGCCGGGGCGCGTACGGACGGCCGGGTGCGGGTCGGGTCGGCGCAGCGGCCGGGTGAGGACGTCGAACTGGCCCTCGGCGATCTTGCCGGGCAACGGGATCAGCTGCCCGTCTGGGCGCGTTATCCGCTCGGTGTGGTGGGTGAATTCGTCGCGGGTGGGCGCCCGATCACCGGGGTCGATCTTCAACTCGACGGCGCGGTGCCGATCGGGGCGGGCCTGTCGAGTTCGGCGGCGTTGTGTTGCGCGGTGACCATAGCCCTGCGTGACCTGTTCGCGCCCGGCCTCGACGACCGGGCGATGGTGCGGATCGCGCGGGCGGCCGAGAACGGTTTCGCCGGTGTGCCGACCGGCATCCTCGACCAGTCCGCCGCCATCCTGTGTACCGAGGGCCACGCCCTGTTCCTCGATGTGCGTGCCTACCTGAACGGCGAAGCCGGTGCGGTGGAACAGATCCCGTTCGACCTGCGGGCCGCGGGGCTGGCGCTCATCGTCGCCGATACCGGTCACCCACACGACCTGGCCGACGGCGGCTACGCCGAGCGCCGCAACGAATGCGCGGCCGCCGCCGCCGTCCTCGGTGTCCACGCGCTGCGTGACGCCACCGAGCTGAACATGGCCCGGCTGCACGATCCGGTGTTGCGCCGCAGGGCGACCCACGTCGTCACCGAGAACGATCGCGTCCTCGACGTGGTCTCGCGGTTGCGTTCCGGCGCCGACCCGCGCGCCATCGGCCCGCTGCTCACCGCCTCCCACCGGTCACTGCGTGACGACTTCGAGGTCTCGACACCGGCGCTCGACCTCGCGGTCGACGCGGCGCTCGACGCGGGCGCCTACGGTGCGCGGATGGTCGGCGGCGGTTTCGGCGGCAGCGTGCTCGCCCTGGTCGAACGCGCCGATGCCGACCGGATCGGCGCCGCGATCGGCCGGCGCTTCGCGGCGGCGGGCCTGGCCGCGCCACGGGTGATCACGGCCGAACCGGGGGCGGGCGCCCGCAAACTGGATTGAACGGTTGCCCAATTGTTCACCCGTTTCGGGTGTGACGCGGGGCACGATCACGCACAGTGGTACCAACCGAAAACAGTTCGGCGGGCGTCGCAGCCCGCGCCGTGTGAACGACGCTCTACGCCGCCCGGTTCCCAGTCCAGGAGGGATCCACTGTGCCGCTTGCTCATTCGCCCTCGGTCGTGCTCGATGCCTCGTCGTCGCTGCGGTTGGACGCGGCTCCGGTCGATTACGCGCTTGTCGCCCTGTATTTCGTCTTCGTCCTCGGCATCGGCCTGATCGCGCGCAGCCGGGTGTCCTCCAGCGTCGACTTCTTCCTGTCCGGCCGGTCGCTACCCGCCTGGGTGACAGGCCTCGCCTTCATCTCCGCCAACCTGGGCGCGGTGGAGATCATGGGCATGTCGGCCAACGGCGCCCAGTACGGCTTCCCCACGTTCAACTACTTCTGGATCGGCGCCGTGCCCGCCATGCTGTTCCTCGGCGTGGTGATGATGCCGTTCTACTACGGATCCAAGGTGCGTTCGGTACCGGAGTTCATGCGCAGGCGCTTCGGCACCGGCGCGCACCTGGTGAACGCGCTGAGTTTCGCCGTGGCGCAGGTGCTGATCGCCGGGGTGAACCTCTACCTGCTCGGCACCATCCTGAACGTGCTGCTCGGCTGGCCGCTGTGGATCTCGGTGGCGGTCGCCGCGGTGATCGTGCTGTCGTATGTCACCCTCGGTGGCCTGTCGGCCGCGATCTACAACGAGGTGCTGCAGTTCTTCGTGATCGTCGCCGCGCTGCTGCCGCTCACCCTCGTCGGGCTGCATCGGGTCGGTGGTTGGGATCGGTTGCAGGACAAGGTGAGTGCGTCACCGGGCGGCGCCGACCAGCTGCACACCTGGCCGGGCAACGCGATGAGCGGGTTCACCGACAACTTCGCCTCGATCATGGGCATCGTGTTCGGTCTCGGCTTCGTGCTGTCGTTCGGTTACTGGACAACCAATTTCGTGGAGGTCCAGCGCGCCCTCGCCACACATTCGATCGCGGCCGCGCAGCGCACGCCGATCATCGGCGCCTACCCGAAGATGTTCATCCCGCTGATCGTGGTGATCCCCGGCATGATCAGCGCGGTCCTCGTCCCACAGATGATCGAGTACAAGCAGCAGGTCGCGGCGAACCCGGACTTCGAGGGCGATGTCACCTACAACCAGGCGCTGCTGTTCCTGATGAAAGAGGTGCTGCCCAACGGGTTGCTCGGGGTGGGGCTGGCCGGTCTGCTCGCGGCGTTCATGGCGGGCATGGCGGCCAATATCTCCGCGTTCAACACCGTGTTCAGCTTCGACCTGTGGCAGCAGTACGTGCGCAAGGACCGGTCCGACGGCTACTACCTGCGGGTCGGCAGGCTGGCCACGGTCGGTGCGACGGTGGCGGCGATCTTCACCGCGTTCATCGCGGGCGGGTTCAGCAACATGATGGACTACCTGCAGACGCTGTTCAGCTTCTTCAACGCGCCGCTGTTCGCCACCTTCATCCTCGGCATGCTGTGGAAGCGGATGACCGCGGCAGCGGGCTGGATCGGCCTGGTCAGCGGCACGCTGGCCGCCATCGTGGTGTTCGTCCTCAACGAGACGGGGGTGACCTCGCTGTCGGGGCAGGGCGCCAGTTTCGTCGCCGCGGGTGTGGCCTTCGTCGTCGATATCGTCGTCAGCGTGGCGGTGACGATGGTGACCCGGCCGAAGCCGGCCGCCGAGCTGGTGGGCCTGGTGTATTCGGAGACCCCCAAGGCGCTGCGCACCGACGCCGACGCCGACTCGTTGCCCTGGTATCAGCGCCCGGTCCTGCTCGCCGGGATCGCGCTCGTACTGGTGATCGCGCTCAATATCGTCATCGGATAAGGAGTCGTCGCAATGCTTTTCGATATCCGTACCATCATCGGTGCCCTGCTCGGTCTCTACGGTGTCGTGCTCGTGGTCACCTCACTGCTGCAGGACTCCGCCGCTCAGGAGGTGAAAACCGGTGGGGTCGACGTGAATCTGTGGGCGGGGCTCGGAATGGCGGGAGTGGCAGTGGTATTCGTCGGCTGGGCGTTGCTACGTCCCGTGCAGGTGCCCGAAGTGCCCGAACAGACGCTGGAGGACTTCACCCACTAGGCCTCGATCGTGCCGGGGATGCCGTCCTGCACGACGAAACTGGCACGGGTGCTGATGGGCGCGCCCGGCGAACGCACGTACGGCACGACCCGGAAGTCGTTGCGCCACAGCTCATGGTCGAGCTCGACCCGCACATAGCCGCGTTGCTTGTTGTAGAACCGCATGTGCGGGTTCGCGGCCAGCAGGGCACGGCCGGTGTCGGGGAAGTCCTCGCCGTCGCCGCCCGTACTGATCGACGTGCCCGTGAATTCGGTGGCAACCACCGGTGATTCGGGATCGGTGAAGTCGCGGTGCAGGTCGGCGACGTAGTTCTCGTGCCGGTCACCGGTGATCACCACCAGGTTGGCCACGTCGTGGTCGACCGCGGCGCCGAGCACGGCATTGCGGTCGGCGATGTAGCCGTCCCAGGCGTCGGTGCCCAGCAGCAGATCCGGGCCGGGATCGTAGTCGGATTCGGCCATGGCGACCTGGTTGCCGAGGATCTGCCAGCGCGCGGTGGACGCGGCGAAACCGTCGACGAGCCAGTCACGCTGGGCCGCACCGAGAATCGAGCGCCCGGCGGAGTACCGGTCGGTGCAGTCGAGCACCGCTTTGCCGTCGCCGCAGGCCTGTTCGTCGCGGTACTGCCTGGTGTCGATCATGGTGAATTCGGCCAGGTCGCCGAAGCGGTAGCGGCGATGCAGGCGGATCGAGGAACCCGACGGGAGCTGTGCCAGGCGCATCGGCTGGTGCTCGTACATCGCCTGGAACGCGGCGGCTTTGCGGCGCCGGAACAGGAACGGCAGGCGGTGCACGTCGTTGCCGAGGCCGGGATGCTCACCGGCCCAGTTGTTGTCGAGTTCGTGGTCGTCGAAGGTGACCAGCCAGGGGAACGCGGCGTGGGCGGCTTGCAGTGGCGCTTCGGCCTTGGCCTGGGCGTAGCGCAGCCGGTATCCGGCGAGGTCGACCGCCTCGCCCTCGAGCTGCGGCGGCAGCTTCACGCCGCGCCGGGCGACCACCCACGAGGACTCGTAGATGTAGTCGCCCAGGTGGACGACGAGATCGAGGTCCTCGCGGGCCATGTGTTCATAAGCGGTGTAGTAGCCCGAGCTCCACGACTGGCACGAGGCGAACGCGAATCGCATCCGCTGCGTCGGCCGGTCCGGCGGCGGCGCGGTGCGGGTGTGCCCGACCGGTGAGATGGCCGAGCCCGCGCGGAAGCGGTAGTAGTACCAGCGATCCGGCGCCAGGCCGGTCACCTCGGGATGCACGCTGTGGCCGAGCGCGCGGGTGGCCACCGCCGAACCCCGGACGACGACCTTGGTGAATCGTTCGTCCTCGGCGACCTCGTAGTCGACCGTCACCGGGTCGACCGGCATGCCGCCGTACCCGTCGGGGGCCAGCGGGTCGGGGGCGAGCCGGGTCCACAGCACCACACCGTCGGGTGCCGGTTCGCCGGAGGCCACGCCGAGGGAGAACGGTTCGCCCAGGAAACGGGGCGCGGGAAACGGTGCGCTGCTCGCCGCCGACACCCCGACCGCCGCCACGATCGACCCGGTCGCGCCGTATCGGAGGAACTGCCGCCGGTCGATCGCCATGCCCCGATCCTAAGCATCCCGCGCCTGGCGGACCGGGCACGCGGGGAAAGCGCTGGTCGCCGAGCCGAAGCGGCTGTCGGCGAGGCGGTTTCACCTCGCCGACAGCGCACTCAGCTGTTCGGGTAGGCGCGGGCGGCCAGGCCGAGCGCCACGTCGATCAGGAAGAACCCGAGCAGGCTCAGCCCGAGCAGGGGCACGAACCACCCGATCGCCACGGCCACCGCGACGAGCGGAACCGTGATCCACAGCGACGTCCTGCGCAGTACTCCGCGCCGTGGCGGCATCGGCAACGAGCCCGCGCGGGTGGGTCGCCGCTGCCACCACATCCGGTAGCCGAGGACGATCATGACCACGAGGCCGAGCATGATCGCCAGCAGCAACAGCTGGTTGACCAGGCCGAACAGCAGCCCCATGTGGAAGGCGATACCCCAGTTGGTGAGCTTGGCCATCAGTGGCCAGTCGGCGTAGGCGAGTCGATCGGTGACTGTGCCGTTGCCGTCGACCGCGACCGAGTCGATCGTGTAGGTGCCCGGCTTGCGTAGCTCCTTGACCCCGAAAGCGGCGGCCGATTCAGACGGAACACTGATTTCGGCGGCCTGGGTGATGCCGTTGGCCCGCGCGACCTCGTATACCCGGTCGAGTTGTGCGATCCGGACGTGCTGATCGGCCGGTGCCGGTGTGGTGCTACCGCCGCTGTGGTGGTCGCCGCCGGTCGTCGCCGGTGCGGCCGCGCCGGGGAGTGCCACGCTCACCGCCGGGGTGGTCCAGCTCATTTCCTCGCGCAGCTTCGTCACGTTCTCACCGGCATAGACCGACCAGGTCAGACCCGTCGCCGACAGCAACAGGATCACCGGAAGCGTCCACACACCGATCGCACCGTGCCAGTTCATCTTCCAGCGTTTCGGTTGCGAGAGATCCGGTGCCACCAGCCACCGCGCACCGTTGCGCGCACGACGCTTGCGCACCCGGTTCACCCACAGCACCAGCCCGAACAGGGCGATCACCCACAGCCACGAGGCCGCGAGCTCGCTGTAGAGCCGCCCGGGTTCGCCCAGGTGCAGACTCCGGTGGAATTCGCTGAGCCACGCCCGCAACGGCAGCGCGCCACCACTGCCGTAGACGACGGCCTCGCCCACCGGTTGGGCGGTGTGCGGGTCGACGAACACCGAGAGGCGTTCGGAATCACCCAGCGCGGGATCGTTGAACAGCACCCGCGTGGTTTCCCCGTCGGCCGCAGCCGGGGCGACGGCCACCAACGCGAGGTCGGGCTTGCCGGCGACCGCCGCGCCCACCTGCGCCGACAATGCTCGATCCGGCCCGGAGGTCTGCACCTGGAGCAGATCCCGCGACACGAACCCTTCGATCGTCGGCGCGATCGCATACAGCGCGCCGGTGAGTGCCGCGATCAGGATGAACGGGGCGACGAAGAACCCCGCGTAGAAATGCAGCCGCATGGCCAAGGGAGCGACCCGCATCCCGCGCCGTGCGCGAGGTGTCCGCTCACCGTCCCCGACCGAACTCCCGGCCGGACGAATATCGGTAATACTCATCATCATTCGTTTCTGAAGTAGTGAAACCCGGTGCTCACCATCGCGAGCGGCAGCCACCGCACGAGCTTTCGCCTGCGTGCTCCGCGAACACGAGGTCCGTGTTGTCGGGCACGAGCCCACCGAACCGCTTCGAGCGGCATGCCTCGACCGCCGCTGCGTGAGCCACGGTGGCCGACGTCGCGAGGCGAGCTGCCAGCCGCAGGCACGATGAACCGCCAGACCGGAGCCGCTCGAGTGCACCGACCACCGCGATCACAGCGAGCGGGCGCGCACGAAGCCGGTCGGCCGACGAGACTCACAGCCGCCGAGCACGGGTGCATGCATTGGTGACCAGTGCACGAGAACGCGCACCGGGGAAAAGGTCAGAAGGCGAAGGCGAGAGGCGGGGCTCGGGTGCGCAGGGATCGCGCGGTGAGGACGCGCAGGATGACGCGGTCGCGGTGGGTCAGGCGCAGCGGCGCGCGACCGGGAATGCGGGGGGTGCGGTAGCGCTGGGGGAGGGCGCGAGCCAGCAGGGCGCCCGCGGCGCGGTAGGCGGCTTCGGCGCCGATGACGACCACCGCGGCGAGGACGGCCGCGACGGTGTGGGCCGTGAGCATGCCGAGGCCGAGCGAATCGTCCACGTGGTGTCCGTGACCGGACCAGCTCATCGTGGTGTGACCGACGAGCTGACCACCCAGCAGCACCACCGCGAGCCCGAGCCCACCGTGACGCACCGGCCCGGCCACCAGCGCGCCGACCACGGCCGACACGGCCGCCAGCAGCACCACCGTTGTGCTGCCGGGCATCGCGCTCCCGGCGGCCAGCCCGTGGGCGGCCAGCGACAACGCACCCGACATCGAGCCCGCACAGGCACCGCGCACGCGCGCGCCGAGGGCACGCGACGGCGCGGACGCCTGCCGGAACTCGATGATCACCGGCCGATGATAAAGCACCGCCGAGACCAGGCCCGACGGTGCGACGGGATCACTGCCCGTCGATGTCCATCTCGATCAGCGGCTTGCGCAGCAGTTTGCCGGTCGCGTTGCGGGGGAGTTCGTCGAGGAAGATCACTTCGCGCGGCACCTTGTAGCGGGCCAGGTTCTGGCGCACGAAGTCCTTGATCTCGTCGGCATCCCGGGCGGAGTCGGGGCCGGGCACGACGAAGGCGCGCAGACGTTTCCCGTAGTCGCGGTCGTCGACACCGACCACGGCCGCTTCGAACACATCGGGACGGCCCGCGATGAGGTTCTCCACTTCGAGTGGGAAGACGTTCTCACCGCCGGAGACGATCATGTCGTCGTCGCGGCCGTCGATGTAGAGCAGGCCGTCTTCGTCGAAATGGCCCACGTCACCGCTGGACATCATGCCGTCGACCATTTCCTTGGTCCGGCCGTCGGTGTAGCCGGTGAAGGCGAAACCGTTGTCCACGAAGATGGTCCCGGTGACGTTCGGCTCGGTGATGGGCTTGCGGCTCTCGTCGAGCAGCACGATGCGGATACCGACCGGCGGCTTGCCCGCGGTGGTCGGCGACTTGCGCAGGTCCTCGGGGGTGGCCACGGTCATCACCGCGCATTCGGTGGAACCGTAGAGGTTGTAGAGGCTGTCGCCGAAGTAGTCCAGGCAGCGGGTCACCACATCGGGTGCGATGGCCGAGCCGGCCGCGAAGATCACCTTGATCGTGGACGGGTCGTACTTCGCCAGGATCTTCTCGTCCAGGTCGAGGATGCGCTGCAGCATCGTCGGGACGACGACCAGCGAATCCGCCCGGTACTTCACGATATTGGCCAGGGTCTGTTCCGGGTCGAACTTGCGCTGCTGGAAGATCACCCGGTTGCCCAACGCCAGACCGAGGGTGAACTGCGACAGACCGGTGCCGTGGAAGATCGGCGCCGCCATGATCATCGTGCCGTTGTAGGGCAGCGGCACCCGGTCGACGAATTGGGCCGACGCGAACGGGCTCACCTTGTCGCGCGGCGCGCCCTTGGGAGTGCCGGTGGTGCCGCTGGTCAGGATCACCATGCCGCCCGGCTTGCTCGGCGGCGTCAGCGGTTCCACCGAGCGCCCCGAGATCAGCGATTCGACCGTCGGGATCGACGGATCCACACCGTGCGCCTCGTCGACCCAGGTCAGGATGCGCGGGATCTCGGCGGGAATGGCGCTCATGAGGTCCATGAATTCGCTGTCGTGCAGCACCGCCTTGACCTTCTCGCGGGTGGCCACATCGGCGAACTGCGGTTTGGCGAAACCGGTGTTCATCAGGACCGCGCGCACGCCGAGCTTGCCCGCCGCGAGCAGGCTCAGCACCATGCCACGGTGGTCGCGCGCCAGCACCGCGATCACATCGCCCTCGCTGATGCCACTGGCGCGCAGCCCACGAGCCAGGGCGCTCGACTGCTCGTCGAGCAGCCCGAAGGTGAGCTCACCGCGTTCGTCGACGATCGCGCCCGCACCGGGTCGCGTCTGGGCGGCGTGCATGACCACACCGGCGAACGGGCCGAATTTCGACACATTGCGGAACGAGCGCGCGGCATGGTCGAGGCGCAGGGGGTTGAACAGCTTGCGGTCGACCATGACCTTGACGCCGAGGGCGAAATCGCCCGCACGCCGAGCCGTGCCGCCTAGCGCGGGCAGAGACAGAGACATCGAACAGCCTTTCGGCAGACCGAGCCCGCGTCACCGCGGGGCCGGACCGCGTCTTCGAGATCCAGTGCTGGTGCTAACAATAGCAAGCACGGGGCTCTTACTGTGTCGCCCGTCTCAGCGCTGAGACATCACTGTGACACCTCATAGTCGATGAGCACCCGGCGCAGGATCTTGCCGGTGGCGTTACGGGGCAGTTCCTCGACGAACACCACCTCGCGCGGCACCTTGAAGCGGGCCAGGTTCTCCTTCACGTGGGCCTGCAGCGCGGCGGCGTCGGGGGTCTGGCCGGGCTCGGGGACGACGAAGGCGCGCAGGCGTTTTCCGAATTCGGGGTCGTCGACGCCGACCACCGCCACATCGAACACCTGCGGGTGCTCGATCAGCAGGTTCTCCACCTCCTGCGGGTAGACGTTCTCGCCGCCGGAGACGATCATGTCGTCGTCGCGGCCGTCGACCATGAGCAGGCCGGACTCGGTGAAATGGCCCATGTCGCCGCTGGACATGAAACCGTCGATGATCTGCTTGTGCCTGCCGTCGGTGTAGCCCTCGAACGGGGCACCGCTGCGCACGAAGATCCGGCCCTTGGCGCCGGGTTCGCGGACCGGCTGGTCGTTCTCGTCGTAGAGGCGGACCTCGCAGGTGATGGGGGAGCGGCCGACCGTGCCCGGCGCCTCCGCCAGCTCGGCGGGGTTGGCGATGGAGGCGATGGCCACCTCGGTGGAGCCGTAGAGGTTGTAGAGCACCGGCCCGAACACCTCGGTGGCCCGGATGCACAGTTCCGGGGTGAGCGCCGACCCGGCGAACAGGATGACCTTCAGCGACGACAAGTCGTACTTCGCGCGGACCTCGGCGGGCAGCTCGGTCATCCGGTGCAGCATCGTCGGCACGCAGACCAGCATCTCCACCTTGTGCTCGGCGATCGAGGCCAGCGTGGCCTCGGCGTCGAAGCGGCGCCGCATGACGATCTTGTTCGACAGGATGGTGCCGACCAGCCAGGTGCCGAGGCCCGTGCTGTGGAAGATCGGCGAGACGATCATCATCACGCCGCGCTTGGGGAAGGGCACCCGGTCGACGAACTGCGCGGTGGCCATCGGCGTCACCTTGGTGCGCGGCGCGCCCTTGGGCAGGCCGGTGGTGCCGCTGGTGAGAATGATGAAACCGCCCGGCTTGCTCGGCGCGGGCAGCGGCTCGGCGGAGTTGGCGGCGATCAGGTCGTCGAAAGTGGTTGCACCGGTGGGGATCTCGGCGCCCTCGTCGACCCAGGTGAGGTAGCGCGGCAGGTCGGCGGGCAGGGCGTCGAGCAGGCCGAGGAACTCACTGTCGTGCAGGACCGCGCGCACCTTCTCGCGCTCGCACACCTCGGCGAACTGCGGTTTGGCGAACCCGGTGTTCATCAGCGCGATGCGCGCCCCGAGCTTGCCCGCCGCGATCATCGACATGATGAGACCGCGATGGTCGCGAGCCAGGACCGCGATCACCATGCCCTCGCTGATCCCGGCCGCCTGCAGACCACGAGCCACCGCCGTGGACTGATCGTCGAGTTCGCGGTAGGTGAGTTCGCCGCGTTCGTCGGCCAGGGCGACCTGTTCGGGGGCGACGCGGGCGGAGTGCCGGACCAGGGTGGCCTGCGGACCGTAGATCTTGGACTCTTTCATCGTCCGCAGGGTCTCGAGCGGCTTCGTGGGATCGGAGACGCCACGCGAACGCAGAACACCGAGGGCTTTCACCGTTTCGAGAAGATGGGCCACGCTCACTCGTCTACCTCCACACATTGTTGGTCTTCGCTGCTCACGGTAGCAGTGTGGTGGCCTGCGTCACAGTGGTAAATCGGGACAATTGGGACAATTCCCAATCATCGCTGAGCGCTCGCCAGCGCGGCGAGCAGCGGAACAAGCCTGCCCTCGGGCACCTCGAAGCGGCCCAGACCCGCGGTCTGCAACCAGCCGACCGCCGCCAGCTGACGCAGATGCTGATAGATCTCGGCCGAGGTGCCCAGTTCGGCGATGGCCGCCAGGTCCGCGGCGGTGCGGCGACCGTACACGATCTCGCGCAGCAGCCGCAGGCGAACCGGATCGGCAAGGGCGGCAAGGCAATTGGCCGCTTCGATGGTCCAGATGTCGCCGACGATGGCATCGGTGGCGTACTGCGCCTGCCAGTCAACCCGCTCACCCGTCGGCAGTTTCAGCGCGCCCGCCAGCAGGACGCCGCCGTTGCGGTCGCCCGCGTCGTCGAATTCCGCGCGCAACCGCGCCACCGCCCAGGGCAGCCGCTCGTCGGTGTGCGGGGTGCCTTCGAGGGCGGCGACCCGCCGCTCCAATGCCTCGAGTCGCTCGTCCAGATCCACGCGGTCAACCTACGCCACCGCCGGATCCGCTGTTGCCCCGACGCGAACACCCCGGGACCATGCGGACCCGGGGTGTCGTTGTCGGTGCGACTCAGCGCGTGACGGCGCCGAACGACGGCTGCTGGATGTGGCCGAGCCGGTAGGCGTAACCGTCGGGCTGGCCGGCGTCGGGCCAGCGGTGCCACAGGCTGCCGTACACCGCGGCGACGATCAGGCCGCCGCCGGTGTTCAGCGGCGCGGTGCGGATGGTGGTGTCGACGGGGACGTCCATGTGTTCGGTGAGCACGGCGGTCCCGCTCTGCCCGTTCGACAGGTTCAGCCACATCACCTCGAGCTTGGCGCCGTTCTGATTCGGCGAGATGGTGCCCGGTCCGCCGAAGAAGCCGAAGCGGAAACCGTCGACATCGAGCGCGATACCCGAGCCGTACACGCCGGGTCCGCCACCGTTCTGGCCGATATCAGAGGTGGCGGGGATCTGGAACGGCTGGGCGGGCAGGGCGACATCGACCGTGCCGTCGGCGACGAGCTGGTCGAGGGCGGCGAGCGCGCCGGGGTTGTCCGCGACGGAGGTGCGCAGCTGGGACACGGCGGCAGCCACGTCGACGGTCTGGGTCTCGGTGGGTTCGGCGACGGCGGGGCCGGCGAAAACAATGGCGGCGGCGACCGAGGTCGCGGCTACCGCGGTGGTGAAACGACGCATGAAACTCTGCATAACCAGCTCTCCTAGAGTGTTCCTGGTACAGCTTTTCCTGTCGCTGGCACCGTAACGGAGACCTGGATCACGTTTATCGCCCGCCCCCGCGAAAATACAGTTCAGGGCATGGGGGCGACGTGCACCTTGTATCCGCGATACAACTCGGGTTTCGCGGTGAGCACCGGCATGTCGAGATTCTGCGCGGTGAAGACGACCGGGGCGATGAGCGGCCAATCGGTGTGATTGTCGGCGATGGGAACGGTGGTTCCCGTGCGAATGGCGCCCGCCGCGTCGAGATCGGCCCAGCGCACCGCGACCCGATTGTCGAGCAGGCGGCCGAGTTCGTCGACATTGTCGACCGCGCGCATGGCGGCCATCAGGCTCACCGTCGGCACCACCATGATGCGGCGCTGCTGGGTGAACTGGCGCATGATGACCTGCCCGAACAGCGGGGACAGGGCAAGCGAGGTGAGGGCGGTGTGGTCGGCGACGCTCACCGGCGGCTCGCGCTCGTGCCGTCGAGCGCGCCCATCACCTTGCTCAGTTTCGCCTCCGCCTCGGCGATGTCTTCGGCGGAATGCTGTTTGATCCGGTCATCGAGCCTGCCGAGGATCTGTTCGCGCAGGTCGTCGTTGAAATAGGCGGGCGGCAATGCCGCGTGCCGCAACACTTCCGCCGGTACCACTGCGACCAATTCTTTCCCCTCCCTGGTGACGATCACCGGTCGTCCGCTCGCGGACACCCCGTCGAAAACACTACCGAGCTGACCGCGTAATTCGGTCAGCGGAACACTCTCGTAATCGGCCATATCCCACTGTACATCGCTGTGTACAGTGGGATATGGCGAATTCGACTCAGGCGGCCTTGCGGGCCGGTTCGCTGCGGTACCGGGTGACGGGGCCGTCGATACCGAGCAGTCGCCACGCCAGGCGCGAAACCGGGTTCATCAGGCCGCTGTTGGTGGCCAGCGCGCGCACATCGCCGAAGATGTTGCGCATCATGGTCTGCGATTCCGGGTTCGACCAGTAGGCGTCGCGCATCACCTCGGCGGGGATGTCG
The DNA here is from genome assembly GCF_051843015.1 of Nocardia sp. JW2. NCBI lineage: Bacteria > Bacillati > Actinomycetota > Actinomycetes > Mycobacteriales > Nocardiaceae > Nocardia > Nocardia sp. JW2. The sequence continues at coordinate 416 of NZ_JBPXLK010000016.1, read as the reverse complement.
AACTTCTCGACGAACTCCTTGGGCGGGGTCATGATCATGTCGAGCATGATCCGCATCGCGAGCGGGAACAGCACCGACAGCAGGGATTTGGTGACCATGTTCATGCCCGGCACGTTGCGGCGCAGGTACTCGTGGGCGAAGGAGATGTGGCGGGCTTCCTCGGCCACGTGGATCTGCATCACCCGGTGGACCATCGGATGCAGGTCCACACCGCCGCGCAGCAGCGACTTCTGCAGGTGATCGATCGGTTCCTCGCCGCCGAGGATCATCGTGAAGAACAGCTCGGGGAAGTACTTGACCGCGGGCCAGATGATCATCGTGAGCTTGCGGTCGATCGTGCCCATGCCGATCACATCGCGGTAGCCGATGCGGTTGATCATCTCCTGGAACATCATCGTGTGGTTGCACTCTTCGGC